>JAYTEB010000028.1:0-2262 GCA_043735605.1 Candidatus Lloydbacteria bacterium
CGAAGCCCGTGACGCATGATGAGCTCCCTGAACTCTGGAACATCGTGGAGAACCTCTCTATCACCGCGGGGCTCCCCATGCCGAAGCTCTATGTGGTAGACGACCCATCTCCAAATGCGTTTGCGACAGGGCGCAACAAGGAGCATGCGGCAATAGCCGTACATACGGGGCTGCTCCGCATATTGAGCAAGCCCGAGCTCGAGGGAGTGCTCGCACACGAGCTTTCCCACATAGGCAACCGCGACACGCTCGTCTCCACCGTCGTCGTGGTACTCGCGGGAATGGTCGCCATCGCTGGGGATATGTTCCTGCGTATGTCGATGTTTGGTGGTGGGAGTCGCGACAACAAGAGCGGCGGTGGGCTCATGCTCATCATCGCCATCGCCGCAGCAATACTCGCCCCCATCGCCGCGACACTCATTCGCCTCGCTGTTTCGCGTAAGCGCGAATTCCTCGCCGACGCGTCGGGTGCACTCCTCACGCGCTACCCCGAAGGGCTTGCATCTGCACTTGAGAAAATTCACACAGCGGGAAGCATCACTCCTTCAACGACTGCATCAAATGCTTATGCGCATCTGTATATCTCAAACCCCTTTGATGGAGCGGGTAAGTTTATGTCCAAAATGTTTATGACCCATCCACCTGCCGAGGAGCGTATCGCCATCCTCCGAGGGATGGATGTTAAATAAGCCCACAACAAGGTTTTTTTGCGATATGTTACAAATGCTTGACATATCGTGTTTCTTTATGCTATAATATCTCTAGATAGGCTGAAGCATTAAGTTGCCCCTTGCCAATCAAAAAGCGTAAATCATCAATATTTTTGGAGAAGAAAAAATGTCTAAGACATTGTGTGGTGAAACTCTCACCTTCGCTCAAGACGCCCGCCTCTTGGGATTTTGCTTGAACGATCCCGACGAGCCGCATGGCGATGATTACGTCACCCGTGCCGTAAACAAGCTTCGTACCCCGTGGGTGGATGCACACGAAGGGTTTGCGACCCCACAGAGCCTCGTTGCGGACACGGAGGATGAGGAGGACGACGGCGAAGAAGAAGATCCTAATGGTCAAGCATTTGAGCCTCTCAGCTGGGTGGACCAGCTGGTAGCCAAATTTGGTGACAACGAGGACGACCCCGTTCCAGATGTTGGTGTCGGCGACGAAGTTGTAGTGGGTGAGCGCTTTCGCCTCAGCTATGATCAAATCGATGACGAAGACAATCGGTCGCATTATCGGGAGACCAATACGCGTCGCCAAGTGCGTGGGCGCCGTACGCGGCGTGTGACCCATCGCCGCAATCACGAGCATTACTTCGGCTTCGCGGGTGGTGGTGATCTTGCTGGTGACTATTTTGACTACCTCGACCATCTCAAGAGGGAAACAGCGCCTCTCCCCACAGAATTTCTTTCAGTGAAAGAGCAGCTGACGAAAACGAGGTGGCTTGCCAATGAATTTTGGCATGAAATCTATGGTGATACAGATTCTCCCCCACAGTTCGAGGGTGATTGGGACTATGGACCACACTATGACGACCAGCCGTTGCCGCTTGCTGTCGAGACAGATCTCTGGATCGCCGAATTTGGTGATGGAACATTTGGCTATGACGGGCCTGATTGCCACGACCGGTCTATGAGGTACCTCGATCTTTATATGCCAGACCACGGTTCATCAAAGCGTCGGCAGTACAAAAGGGGCGATGCACAGAAACATTTTGTGGCAGCACTTTCGATGTAGTCCACAGGATAGAAGCGTACACCTTAGAGCGACCCAATGTGGTCGCTTTTTTTATTTCCTATTTATATTGCTATACTATGCTCATGAAACAATTTTTTGTCACCATTAAAGAAAGTATCTATAGCCCCGCTTACTATCGTGCCTTGCTCACAAAACCTTTCGGATACTCTTGGAAATATTACTCCACGCTTGCCCTCCTCATCGCCACTTTCCTGACCATGGTGTCTTCGGTGCCGCTCGTGATGCATGCAAACACATTTGTCCACGAATTTCCTGAAAAGTTTTTCGCCTATTATCCTGACGACTTTGAAGTGCGCATCGCGGGTGGGGTCCTCACCACGAATGTCGTCGAGCCCTATGTACTTCCAGTCCCCGAGGTACTCCGCGACGTCGCACAGAAAGACGGCATTACCGCGCTTGTGGTCTTCGACACCACCACCCCATTTTCTCTCGAGCGTTTCAATGCGGAGCATGCACTCATGTGGGTGGGAAAAGATGAGTTTGCTTATCGCGACCAAGGGAGCTCCG
>JAYTEB010000029.1:0-2247 GCA_043735605.1 Candidatus Lloydbacteria bacterium
AATTTGGGCGACCTGCTTTGTTGACTTCGACGAGCGGTTCGAGGGGACATACTCAACGTATGCCCCCTCGAACATGCTTGCCTCGACGCCACCGAACTACATCCCAAATTGGAAGTCGCTCAAAACTTCCCAATTTGGCATTCGGGGAAGTTTTGAGATAGACTTTCTGAGAGGTGTGCTTTGTGGAGTAAAACAATATGGAAGAAAAAGTATTATTCGAGGCGACGGTGGTTTTTCCCGTGCGGGGAGGTGAGGTTTTGCTTGCGCGGAAAACACGGAAAATTGGCGCGGGGTGCTGGAATGGGTATGGTGGCGGTCCCGATGAGGGGGAGTCGCTCACTGACACTGCAGTCCGTGAATTATTTGAGGAGTGCGGACTCCGAGCGTCGCCGAGAGATTTGACCAAAATTGCCGTCATGGATTTTCATAATACAAAGACCGATGGAACGACTTTCGTCGCACGTGTACATTTTTACACGCTGTCGTCGTGGAGCGGGGACTACCATGCGACGGATGAGATGGCTGACCCTTCGTGGTTTCCCATCGATAAGTTGCCACTCGAAGAAATGATGCCAGCAGACCGCGTTTTTCTTCCGCTCGCACTTTGTGGGAAAAAGATCGTTGACTCCGCTCATTATGGTCCGTTTCAAAAAGAGCTCAGGGGAGAGGTGCTCATGCAAGAGGTCGCAGTATTTCCACAATAGTAAAACCGCCCCTTGTGGCGGTTTTTTTGATGGTGCATCAGGAGAGTGGGTGGTAGTAACAAGTCGGTCCGCGGACAAGAGTGCTACGAAGTACTTCCTCTTTACGTTGCTGACACGCAAAAATTGCTGTCTCACGCTTGGCCGCCCAGCACCTGTTGGGGTCACCAGCATATCGAGCACTCCAGCCGCACTCGTCGTCTCCCGTGACGGTCATTCGCTCAAGGCGGATTTTGAGTTTCGTAGAAAAGTCCATTTGTACTGTCTCCTAAAAATATGTTTCGCCTGATTTGTTGATGCTCACATATTCAGGGATAAAACCTGTTTTACGCAGGATGCGCGAGAGGGTAGTCATTGTGGTGCCCGTGGCAGATGCAAGTGCAGGCTCTATGTGTGTGCCGTCAGCCGCGAGGTCGTAAATTACTCCTCGTTTGCCTGAGTTGCCCTTGCGCCCACCACCCTTTGCGCCGTTACCGCTTTTGCGATACGGCTTGATGATGACAACGCGCCGAAGCGATGTCCTTTCTGTGCCCATGCGAGCTCCTTTTTGGTGAGGGTTTACAATCCAAATAAAATATATTATAGTTTTCTTATCTTGTCAAACAAGAACACAATCAAAGAGATTTCGAGTGCACAGAAGGAGCCTGCGTGGGTGCTTTTGTGGCGCGAGCAAAGGCTTTTGGAGGCTGAGGCGTTACCCAAATCTATCAAACATGGCATTGGTATTTCTGCGCTTTTTCCAGAAACAGAGCCTGATTATTTCGGTACTGCCGAGTATCACGTGGACGCTTCGCGTGGGCTTGAGATTTATACTTGGAGTGAGGCCACGACACAGGAGGAGGTCGAGCCAATATTGCGCGGACTTATGGAGAGTGACTTTTTCCCCGCTGCAAAAGACTTTTTTCGTGGGCAGGCACAGGCGCTCTTTCGCTCTGGGCTCGTGGTGTATGTGCAGCCCAACATGAAAGAGGATGGTACGTTTGTCACCGAGCAGCTTACACTCGATACCATCGTACCCGACTCCTCCTCTGCAGACATCATCGTAGTGATAGTAAAAGAGGGGGCGCGGTTTGAGTTTGTGAGCAGTGTCACTGGTGGGGGAGCGGGGAGCGTGCATGCGCGCACACTCGTTGTGCTTGCGGAGTCTGATGCGACGGTACGCATCACCCAAGAAGACTCGCTTACCTCAGGTGCGATGGTGATGCATATGTCGCGTGCGGTCGTCGCCTCACACGGAAAAGTAACATGGCGCGAAGTATTGCTCGGCGACCAGCTCATCTCCTCGATTACGGAAAACTTACTCATTGGTATCGGTGCGCGCATAGAGGTGTTGCAGGGGATCGTCGCGTCTCTCTCCTCCGTCTTCGACGTCGACGTATCTGCACAGCATATTGCCGACGAAACTCATTCGACCATCAAGACTGCAGGGGTGGGGAGTGGTAGTGCGCGCATTCTTTATCGTGGGCTGGTGGACATGAAAGACGGGGTACACAAGGTGGAGGGGGCACAAGAGGCGAAGTTTCTCGCGCTTTCACCAAAAGCAAAA
>JAYTEB010000030.1:0-2234 GCA_043735605.1 Candidatus Lloydbacteria bacterium
GTCGAGTCTCCCACAAAGATAAAGAAACTCGAGGCCTACCTCGGGAAGGAATATATCGTGCTCGCTTCCGTGGGCCATATTCGCGACCTTCCAAAGTCCAACAAAATTGCCATTGATATCGAGGGCGGGTTTATCCCCCACTACGAAGTGGTGGCAGGAAAAGAAAAAGTAGTGAAGGAGCTCCGTGATGCAGCGAAAAAGGTGAGTGAGGTGCTCCTCGCCACCGACCCCGACCGCGAGGGCGAGGCGATAGCGTGGCATATCGCAGACACGCTTGGCCTCAAAAAGGCAAAACGCATCGTCTTTCACGAAATCACCGAGTCGGCGATACTTGAGGCCATCAAGCACCCCCGCCCAATTGACGAGGACCTCCGCCATGCGCAAGAAGCACGGCGCATACTCGACCGCCTCGTGGGATATGACCTCTCGGGGCTTATTTGGAAAAAGGTGCGCTATGGCCTCTCCGCGGGGCGGGTACAGTCCCCAGCGCTCCGCATCATCATGGAGCGTGAGCGCGAAATACGTGCGTTTATTCCTGAAACATTTTGGAAAATCACCGCAGACGTCGCAACGAAAAATAAAGAGGTGTTCACACTCACTTGCAGCGAGGAGCCGCGCGACAAAAACCTCGTGGAGAAAATATTGCTGGAAGGAAAGTCACGCGACTGGCAGGTGCTCGATGTGAAGGAGACGCAAGTCGCCCGCCAGCCAAAAGCACCATTTACCACATCGACACTCCAGCAGACGGCCTCGACGCGCCTCGGCCTCTCGCCTTCACGCACAATGCAAATAGCGCAAAAGCTCTACGAAGGTGGCTTTATCACCTACATGCGTACCGACAGTACAAATCTTGCAGCGGAAGCACAGAAAGAAATGCTTTCAGTTATTGCCACGACACATGGAAAGGATAAGGCCGAGGCACGAGTCTATAAAACAAAAAGTAAGAATGCCCAAGAAGCGCATGAGGCGATACGCCCGACGAGTGCTGCGAAAAAGACGGCTGGGGCAAACACAGAGCAACAGAGACTTTACGCACTCATTCGGGAGCGCACCCTTGCCTCACAGATGGTCGACGCGACGACGCTGCGCACAAAAATTGTGGCAAACATAACCAAAGGTAAGGTGACGATTCCGGACTTTCACGCGAACGGCTCACGCATCGTCTCTCCGGGGTGGCTCTTGGCCGATCCTGACGCTGCTGGCGAGGAGGTGACGCTTCCAAAGGTCAGCGCAAACGACAAACTCAAACTACAGGGTCTCAGTGCGCAAGAAAAACAGACCGAACCACTCCCCCGCTACACCGAGGCCGGCCTCATCAAGGAGCTCGATAAGCGCGACATAGGGCGGCCTTCGACCTACGCGGCGATCCTCCGCACTATCGTCGACCGCGGCTATGTGACGAAAGAGGGAAAAACACTTACACCGACCGACACTGGCGACGTGGTGAGCTCGTTCCTCGAGCTGCACTTTGCTTCATACATTAGTGATACATTTACCGCAGAGATCGAACAGAAGCTCGACGACATCGCGGTCGGAAAACGTGAATATGCGAAAACCCTAAAAGAGTTTTACGACCCATTCAAGAAAGAAGTAAAATCAAAGGATAAAGTAGAGAAGGTCACCAACTTAGGCGATGCGCCACCAGATATGTTGTGCCCGAAATGTAGCAATGCAATGGTAGTGAAGCTTTCAAAAAATGGAAAATTCCTCTCCTGTGCAAAGTTTCCCGAGTGTGACGGGGCGCGCACCTTCGATGGAAAAGAATTGCAGGGCCCACGACCCACAGGCGAGAAATGCCCCGACTGCGCCAAGGGTGAGCTTGTGGAGCGCGAAGGAAGATTTGGAAAGTTTATCGCCTGTGGCAACTATCCTAAGTGCAAATATATCAAAAATGATCCGGAGACGGCGAAGCTGAATTCGACAGGTATCGCCTGCAACATCTGCAAAGATGGTGAGATGGTTTCGCGCAAGGGGCGCTTTGGGATTTTCTACAGCTGCTCGAACTACCCTACCTGCAAACACGCTATCAAGACAAAGCCTACTGGCAACTTCTGCCCCATGTGCAAGGCCCTTATGATGGATGGCACGAAGACCATACCTGAGCGTTGTAGCGTAAAGACCTGCCCGATGCACAACCCACACAAGCTGGATAAAAAAGAGGGGTAGGGTCTTCGTGAGACGGAGCGGATACCGAGCCAGCTGGCGAGGTCGCGAGTCGGGGTCGCGGAAACTTC
>JAYTEB010000031.1:0-5339 GCA_043735605.1 Candidatus Lloydbacteria bacterium
TCGTATCGTTCGAAGTATCGTCAGGTGTTGTCGGGGTCTATAATCTTTGGCGTTCTTTTCGGTATGACCCCGGCGCCTCTTTTTTCGGTAGCGCACGCAGCAGAGCCTACGGGTATGCTTAGTGTGACGACACAAGTAATAAATAGCCACGGGGGGCAGAATGTTCCTGCTGATTTTATTATCAATATTACTGGCGCAGCTGCTACCCCATCATTTTTTGTGGGCTCAGTGCTTCCCCAGATGGTAAGCATAACCACAGGCACAAGCTACAACGTAGTGGTGAGCGCGGGTACACACTACAGTGCAGCACTCTCCTCTGGGTGTATCGGCACTGTCGCTTCTGGTGTGGTGTCTGTCTGCGAGGTGACCCTGAGTGACAAAGTACTCTTTCCCACAGGAGTCGTATCGGCAAATACTATTCCTAACTCCTCTCTCGAGGTCGTTGACCCAAGCGACGCCACAGAGCCATTGGGCTGGTCGAAGGGTTGGCCATGGGGAGCAAATGTTGCAATATACAGTTACCCCGTACCCACTCCCTCTAGTGGAAATGCAATGAGTATTGCATATGAGTCATACACGGGGAGCGTTCTTACTGGCGGAGATGCAAAGTGGTATTTTGCTCCAATTGCAGTGCTCGAGGGGCATCGCTATATGTATCAGGATGCATACACCGCAAATACAGACACGTACATCGTTGCGGAGTTTTTTAACGCAGCAAATCAGCATCTTTCAAATGCGGGTTACATGGTTGCCCCACGCACCGCGACGGATACATGGAGGACGGTGAATGCATCGTTCGTGGCGCCCCCTGGTGCCACATCTATGGCGGTCTACCATCAGCTAAACAGCGAGGGCATCCTTACGCTTGATAACGTGAGCCTCACTGAGATCCCGCTCCCCAAGACATTTGATCGTGGTTTTGTGTCTCTTGCGTTCGACGACGGATATATTAGCCATTTCGAAAACGCAAAATCCGTACTGAGTGCTTCTGGACACAAGGGCACGTTTTATGCGGTATCGCACACTTCTGGACTGGGTATTGTGAACCCCTCGCTTGAGACTCCTGACTCGGCTGACGCAGGTAAGCCTTTGGGTTGGTTTTCATCGGGCGGGACGGATTCGACATACACGTATCCCGTCTCTGGTCGCACGGGTAACGCCGTCAGATTTAGCTCACCGAATCCTGAGTCCGGTTCTGGGTGGAACTTTTCACCAGTAACGGTATTTGCAAATCAAAATCATCAGTTTAGTCACTATTACAAGAGCACCGCAGAAAGTACTGTCTATATTGAGATAACAAAGACAGACGGAACACTTGCATACATGCAGTCAGATGGTGGGCTCGTTCTCGCACGAGTAGCATATGCGGTATTGCCTGCCGCACCTGAATGGACGCTTTATACAAGCGCGGGGCTATGGATTCCCCCAGAGACAAAGACGGTGAGTATGCGTTACGGACTTGCTGCTTCGAGCACGCTTGACGTCGATGATGCGAATTTCGGAGCATACCTCGACTTCATGACCCCAAGCCAACTGCTTACGCTACAAAATGAGCAACATGAAATAGGGGGCCACACAGAGACTCATGCCAACCTTACTGCACTACCATTTAGTGAGGCGTTAAAAGAAATGAACGGCTCTCGAGAGGACCTTCTTTCGGGGGGATTCATTCCTGTACATTCATTTGCGTACCCCTTGGGCGAAAATAACGAAGACATTCAGAATGCCGTTGCGGCCGCAGGATACACGTCAGGTCGTGGAACCATTCCTCAGCTGAATGGAAAAGATACGAATAGATACGCACTAGGGAGCAAGATGGTGATGGCCGACACGCCAATGTCCGAGGTACAACAGCTGATCAACGAGGCGATGGCCGACCGCTCATGGCTCATCCTTACGTTTCACCACGTGCTTCCCCTTGGGTCGGTGGGTATGACCTCGTACACTACGACACCGGACCGACTGGCGAGTATTACCGACTACCTCATGAAAAATAATGTGCCCGTGCGCACCGTCGGTGATGGGGCTAGAATGATGGACGGAGGAGTTGTGGTTACTCCCACTCCCACTCCCACTCCCACTCCCACTCCGACTCCCATCCCAACACCCGTACCCGCGTCAGGTGGTGGCGGTGGAGGGAGTTATACATTTGACTATTGGGGATGCACTGAGGTTGCAGCAGAAAACTACAATAGACTTGCAAATAGAAATCAGGGTTGCGTGTTTGCTCAGGAGTCACTGAATGCTGCATCTACCACTACGGCATCCACCACGGTGGCTACATCTACCACTACGGCATCCACCACGGTTGTGATAAGTAACAGTGGAGAAGAAGTGCTCGGCGCGGCAACCATCAAAACTACGCGGCACAGTTTTAAGAGCCATCTTCGAAAAGGCTCACGCGGAAAAGAGGTGAGGGAGCTTCAGAAGCGTCTCACTGCAAGCGGACATTTTACTGCTTCCACTACAGGCTTCTTCGGTTCCTTGACTCAAGAGGCAGTAAAAAGATTTCAGGTCATGCACAAGATTGACCCAATCGGTCTCGTCGGACCAAAGACGCGTGCAGCATTAAATAAAGATGCAGATTCTTTTGTGGTGACTTCGACCAATGCGGGTATTACATTGGAGCGGATATAAGTTCATCTCAAAAAATCTTCTTTCATTGAAGGCCACCATACCCTAAGTAAAACTTTAGGGTATGGTGGTTTTTGGGTGGAGTAGCAAAAAAGTGATAGCGTAAAATTACGCTCCTCTATATAATAGAGTACAGCATGCCCAAGTACACATATAAAGCACAGCTCATCGCGACGGGCGCGGAGATGGAAGGATCTGCCGAGGCGGCAGATAAGTTCGAGCTTGCGCGCAACATGAAGCTTGAGGGAAAACTGCTCTTGACTGCACTGGAAATGTCGAAGCGCACCTTCAACATGGACAAGATCAACGCGTACCTCTCACGCGTGGACTTACGACAAAAAATACTCTTTGCACGAAACCTAGCGACGATGGTGCAAGCGGGACTCCCGCTTTCGCGCGCGTTACAGATATTTTTGAAGCAAACGCAAAATCCGAAGTTTAGAGAGGTGCTTCGTACGGTAATTGACGACATCAACAAGGGTACATCGCTCTCCGACTGTCTCGCAAAGCACGACAAAATATTTCCACAGGTTTTTATTTCCATGGTACGCGCAGGGGAGGAGTCTGGTGGGCTCGTCGAGGCGCTCAACACTGTCGGTGGGCAAATGGAAAAAACGTATACACTTAAGAAAAAAGTGAAGGGCGCAATGGTCTATCCTGCGGTGGTGCTCACCATTATGCTTGCAGTGGGAGTACTTATGATGATCTACGTGGTCCCAGGGCTCTCGGCATCATTTAAAGAGGCGGGAGCAGAGTTGCCATTCCTTACACGGGTCATCGTCGGCATCAGTGATTTCTTGCAAAATCAAATAATCCTCTCTTTGGCTACTGTCGTTTGCACTGTGGGAGGTGCTTGGTTTTACGCGGGCACTACATTTGGTGCACGCTCTATAGACTGGGCATCCGTGCGCGTGCCTATTTTTGGCAAGCTTATTAAGGAGTTTAATACGGCGCTCATCACGCGTACGCTCTCTTCCCTCATCTCAGCAGGTGTCGACATTGTGCACGTGCTCGACATCACGCGCGACGTCGTAGGTAATTCGTACTATAAAGATACGCTGGATATTGCAAAAGAAAATGTCCAAAAGGGTGTTCCGCTTTCCCGTGTGTTTATCGAGAACGAGCGCATCTACCCCGTCATGGCGGGGGACATGATGGAGGTGGGAGAGGAGACGGGGCAGCTTTCAAGCATGCTACTCAAGATTGCCCAATTTTACGAAGAAGAGGTGGATCAGGCGACGGAGAATATGTCCAAGCTCATTGAGCCACTCCTCATGGTGGTCATCGCCATCTTCGTGGGTATTTTCGCCATTGGTATGATTACTCCGATGTATACACTGATGACCAGTATTTAACTATGCGAGGAATGACAAAAAAGCAGTGGCAGGGTGGACTCACACTTGTCGAGGCAGTACTCGCGGTGGGGCTTTTTGTGGGTATTGCAGTGGGACTCTTTACTACGTTTGTGCGGGTGTCTGCCGTCATGCGTCTCTCGCAGGCACATGTCATAGGTGTCGCCGTGGCGAACGAGCAGTTTGAGATCGCGCGAAACTTGCCATACGCTAAAGTGGGAACAATCAGCGGAATACCCTCCGGACTCCTGAGTCCAGTGCAGACACTTGTGCGAGGCGGGATGACATTTATCGCAACCACTACAGTGCGCAACATTGACCAGCCGTTCGACGGAGTCGCCGGTGGTGCACCCAACGACTTATCTCCAGCGGATAATAAGCTTGTCGAGGTGGAAGTCACCTGCATCACGTGTGCGAATCCTCGGCCAGTGGTGCTGTCTACCATTCTCGGTCCAAAAGATTTGGAAAGCGCCTCTACGAACGGTTCTCTTTTTGTGCGCGCCTTTGACGCCATGGGGCAGCCAGTCTCTGGTGCGGATGTGCGTATCAGAAACGACACACTTGTGCCGGTCATTAATATCAGTGATGTGACGAATGCATCGGGGATGCTTCAGCTCATCGACGCTCCTCCCTCGGTCGGTGCATATCAAATCAGCGTATCGAAGTCGGGGTACTCTATAGAGCAGACGCACGGTGCCCCCACAACGACAAATCCCGTGAAGCCGCACGCCACGGTAGCGATACAGACAGTGACGCAGCTCACATTTTTTATCGACCTTCTCGCGACACTAAATATCTTCTCTGTCTCTCCAACGTGCGCGGTGATTCCCAATGTGGGCGTATCACTCTTGGGTGCAAAATTACTCGCCACGACCCCCGACGTACCGAAATATGACAAATGGTTTTCTACGGGTGCGTTAGGAAGTCTGACAAGGACAGACATCGAATGGGATACCTACACCATTCTGGCATCGTCGACGACTTACGACCTTGCGGGGGTTTCCACCCTCTCTCCATTCTCTGTTTCTCCGGGGGCAACGCAAAGTGCTCAGGTGATCATGGTGCCCAAAAGTGCACCAGCGGTACTCATCACCGTGAGAGACCTGGGTACGGGGCTCCCCCTCTCTGGGGCATCAGTCACCATGGACCTTGCGGGAGCCTCGACGACAGAAACAACGGGTCGCGGTTTTTTAAAGCAAACAGACTGGTCTGGCGGGGCGGGGCAAATAGAGTTTACTGACGCGACGCGCTACAGGCTCGATGATACAAATGTGGACACAACGAATGTTCCTGGCGACATGCGGCTCAAGGATGTGCTGGGGACATTCTCCCCAAGTGGGACACTCGAGTCGT
>JAYTEB010000032.1:0-2224 GCA_043735605.1 Candidatus Lloydbacteria bacterium
CCCGGAAGTTTCAGTCCTCTTATCTTGAAAGCCTCGGCTTCAGGGACGCGCTTCAATATCTCCTCGTAGGGGTCTTCTTCCTTACTCGCTTTTTCGATAAATGTGTCGTGTGCGAGTGGCGTAATAGCCGCGATGGCTTTGTAGGCAGACTCTTTGTCGGTGAGTAACTTTGGCGTGATGCTCACCACGTAGCCTACGTTGATGGTCGCCCCAGTCACGAGCTTCCCTTGTTTGGTTTGAAAATAAATACTCCCGCGTTCAAACTGGTTTGAAAGTGTCGCCACGTATTGCTTTTCTGCTTCAGCAAGGAACGCTGCGCCGTGACGCACCTGCAGATAATACAATCGCACCACACAGAGTAGTCCGAAAATAATTACGAGACCGGAAAGTATGCGTAGGCGGGCATGAGAGTTTGCATGCATGGTACATTAGCGTGCATCGCCATCCCGACGAAGGGTGAGTGTATCGGGTGCTGACTCACGACTGATGTAGCGTGGCACAGCAATGTCGACGAAGCCGCGTGCGTGTGCGAGCTCGAGGTTGATGCGCTTATCAAGCAGTGCATATTCTGACTCAAGTGCGGAAACATGTGTGGAAAGGTCGGCAATAGTAGACTCGGCCTGTTTGCGCGCGATGACACCGTACACAGAAATACTTAAAAAATAAAAATAGGCAATCAGTGTCGCAAAGATCAAAAGGAGTACAGCAAGAAATATCTGGCGATCATGTTCTTCAAATTGTGCAACAAGTACCTTGAACATAAAATATTATTTATACGGTAAAGCGTATATGCTCACGAATGATCGTAAATGCCCCGCGACGAGGAGAGGCAGGCTTCATGAAACGCGAACGCACCGCAACGGGTACGTAGCGGTCTATCGTCGCACGATAGGTGATCAGTAGTTTGGTCATAATATAAGGAACGCTAAATTTAAATCTTTTCAACGACTCTCAACTTCGCACTTCTGGCTCTCGGGTTTTCCCTTAGCTCTTCTCTGCCAGAAACAACAGGCTTCTTCGTAATGAGGCGCACCGTGCCCTCACTTGCAAGTGCCCGAAAGTGCTGCTTCACGAGACGGTCTTCGATGCTATGAAAAGTAATGATGCCAATGCGGCCTCCGCTCTTCATGAATGGCAGAATGCCATTTATCCCAGCAGTAATCGCACCCAGCTCGTCATTCACCGCCATGCGGATGGCCTGAAATGTGCGCGTGGCAAAGTGTGTCTTCCCGCGCTGGTACCACCCTGGTGTACTTTGGTGGATGACTTCTACCAAGGCGTCTGTGGTCGTGATGGGAGCTACTTTACGTGCCAGCACGATATGCTTTGCGATGGAGCGTGCGAAACGCTCCTCACCGAATCCTCGAAGGATGGTGGCGATAGAATCTTCGCTCCACTCATTCACCACTGTGCTTGCCGTCACATCATCCACCCCTGGTGTCTGTGCAAACGTCATCGCAAGTGGCTCATTACGCTGAAACGAAAACCCTCGTCCCGATTCTTCAAGCTGATTCGAAGAAAGCCCGAGGTCAAAGATTGCACCATCCACCATGCGCTCTTTATGCACCTGCAACACCTCACCTATCGTGCGAAAGTTCGCAACAACGGGCAGGAAGTTGGTGTGTGCGCGTAGTTCGCTGACGCAGGTATCGGAAAAGACATTTGCATCCGCATCAAATGCGATGAGGAGACCCGTCATACCGAGCGAGGAAGCGATGTGGCGACTATGCCCACCACCCCCAAACGTTGCGTCCACGAATACACCACCCACAGCGGGGGCGAGCAATTCGATGACCTCTTGTAAAAGAACACTTTTATGCAACATACGAAACAGATAAACACGCAACCCACAGCTGGCAACCGCACGTCGGTTCCCGAGCTGTGTGCTAGGAGTTTCTAAAACACACCGCGCGCACCCAGCTCCTCTGCCATGCGGTCGGCGTCGGACACCATTTGCGCTTTATAGAGCTTCCACGCCTCTTCGTCCCAGACCTCGACGCGGTCGTAGGCCCCCGTGAGGACCACCTTCTCTTTCAGGCTCGCATACCCCTTGAGCGTCTCGGGGATGACGATGCGGCCAATCGCATCTATTTCGACCTCAAACGCCCCCGCGAGCATCGCACGAGAAAAGCCACGGTCCTCTGCTTTCCCCATAGAAAGTTTAGAGAGCTTCTCGGCAAATGCTTTCCATTCCTTCGGTGGATAAATCGAAAGACACTTGTTG
>JAYTEB010000033.1:0-2208 GCA_043735605.1 Candidatus Lloydbacteria bacterium
GCATCAGCACCTGCACTACGGAAGTGGTAGGCGAGTGCAGCCTCTATTTCATACTCATATTTTCCTGCGCTCGCAAAAGAAAGCACGTCACGGTGCGCATGGGCTGATATCTTCGCTGCTTTCTTCATGAGTGCTATCTCGCTCGCATCTTTCACGAGGCGCATTTCTGCAATGAGGTTTTCTGGGGTGTTGAGATTCGCTACCCCCGCATGCCCCGTGAGCAGCAGTCTTCGCAACTGTTCGTCCAAGAGGTGGTCTTCGATACTGTAAGTCTCGTCAAATCCGAGCAAGCGTTTTGCTTCCCTTGGGCCCATGCGCAATCCTTCCCAGAGCTCCTTTACTTCGTCCTTTGGTGCACAGTGGAGGATGGAGCGCGGTGTGCCCCCTCCGACAATGAGGAGCTGTGCATTTGGTTCGTCAAAACCAGTGAAGTAACGAAAGTCGCTATTTTGGCGAAAAGGGAAGTGGACGTCGCCGTTGCGCACCACTTGCTCAGCACTATTGATGAGCACGATACTTCCTTCACCTATTTTTTTCCCCAGCGCATTACGGCGATCAGCATATATTTTAGCCTTCATCTGTTCTCCAAAATAAAAAACACTTTCTATACCAAAGACTAATGTTTTTTTACACTGCGTCAATCAGTATAACGAATATCACCCATCTCTACTTGCCGCCCCAGGAGAGAAAAGTATCGATGTCTTTCCCTTCAGGTTTTTTGCCAAACGAAACGCCTCACTTACGCAGGAATCTAGGTTTTTTAACGTTTTTTTGTCAAGGCCTCGCCTTGACAATTTTTGTCTCGAGCTGTTTATCTGTGCCGCGAGTGGGTTACAAAAGATACTCTCGGCATGCATGGTGGGAAGTACTGTTTTAATGATGATGCATTCGAGGCCGCGCTTGATGGGAGAAGGTGATTTGGGAAACAACCGAGAAATACCTCGGTTTTTTTTATTGCACCTTCTTGTGGATAAGTCGGTTGTTTTACTTCTAATTATATTCTAAAATAGAGAGAGTATATTTAGAATATAATTAGATCACCAAACATGTTGACCAAAAAAACAAAAGAAGTACTCGATTACGTACGTAAATATCTCAAAAAGGAAGAAATAGCACCATCGCTCGAGGAGATAAAGACACATTTTGCGTTCGCCTCAATTTCAACTGCCCACTACCACCTCGAGAAATTAAAAGCAGACGGGTATCTCGAGCGTGAGGCCAAGCAGGCTCGCGGGATGACTCTCACCCCATTTGATTTCTCACTCTCATCTCTCTCAGGCACCTTCACGGGGTTTGAGTTTATTTCCGTACCGTTGGTGGGCTCTGCGAACTGTGGCCCAGCGGAGCTTTTGGCTGAGGAGAATATCGAAGGATATCTCACCATCAAGAAGGCGATGGTTCCCCGCACGAGTGGTATCTTTGCCCTGCGTGCGTCGGGGCACTCGCTCAATCGTACCAACGTGCAAAGCAAGACCATCGAGGACGGCGACTACGTGCTCATTGACTCGGAGGACCGCAACATCAAAGACGGCGACTACGTGCTCTCCATCATCAGTGGCGCCGCCAACCTTAAAAAATACTCGTTCGACAAAAAGAAAAATCAGATCATCCTTTCTTCCGAGTCGAGCGAAACCTTCAAGCCCATCATCATCCTCCCCGGCGATGACTTCGCCATCAACGGCAAAGTCGTCGGGGTAATTAAGCGGGGGTAGGAAGTAGCATGAAGCGATTAACCGGACTTAATGAGGGAAATTATAGTTTACGCCGCCAGCCAGTTAACCAAAAAAGAAAATAATATCGTGTCGATAGGTTGCAGCACTCCCGTGCACCAGTGGCGCGGATTGCTTGAGGGCAACCTACTCCTTGATTACATTGATCAAATTACGATCAGGTAGTGTGTTTAATCGGATATAATTTAGTTTGATGGGATTGTCCTTGTTGTGCGCGGGTAGAGATGAAACAAAGTTGTGTACTGCTCCGTATACGAGGGGAATTGCAGTTGCCGTGGGGCTTGATTCTGTATATGCGGCAATTTGCTTGAGTGCGATAATTTCACGGTCGAATTTAAGTGCTTTGTTTTTTGTAATCTCGAAACGCTGATTAAAGTCTTCAAATACGGCACGCACGTTGTTGTCTTTTAGTCGTGAAAGTAACGTCGCCATTGGGTCGGTATCGAAGGTTGCACTAGAGAAGTTGTACGTCAAAAAG
>JAYTEB010000034.1:0-5296 GCA_043735605.1 Candidatus Lloydbacteria bacterium
ACTCCAAAGATGTGACCGAGGCGTGGATGCGCTCTCCGACCCACCGTGCAAATATCATGAGTGGAAATTATACTGAGATAGGAATAGCAACCGCAGAGGGGACATACAAAGGAAGGGCGGCGATTTTTGTGGTGCAGACATTTGGTCGGCCGTCCATCGTGGCACGCCAGACTGAGGTTTCCACCTCCACAAGAAGCGCGCTTTCAAACGCTATCACCGGCACCGTCGCGGGTGTCTCGGACGCCCCTCCTCAAAAGGTTGTTACCATAAAGCCAATTCCCGCAAAGCCCAAAGAAAAACTCGTAGTAGAAAAGTCGGCACTTGTACCCGCCTCACCAGAAGTGGTGCGTGAGACTAGCGGGGCCGCACCATCCACCCCGACCACGACGGTCGTGGCCGGAGAGGGCACCACACAGCTTGATATACCCGATGAGTCTCTGGAGTCACTCCAGTCATTTGCGCAAACAGTGAACGAGCCCAAAGTAGTAGTGGGGGAGAAGCCAAGCAAGCTTGAGATTCTCGTTGCATCTCCACGTCAAACAACAACCGTTATTTTTCTCTTTATCGCAGCCATACTTACCCTTGCACTCGGCCTCGCGGTATTCATAAAAGTCCGAGTACAGCACCCGCACATCATCGCAAATGGCGTACTCCTGCTCGCAATTGTATGCGCTATCGTCCTCTTGAATTTTGCACTCGTATCCACGCGAGGGGTAATTTAGGGCTCGAAGCTTACGTCCTCCAGTTTAGCTAATCACGTTTTGTGAGATATTCAGATATCCCTGTACAACAGGTGAATGTGCTCTCATAATACGAGTATGATCAACGAACAAATAATAACCTATGTGGCAGGAGAGCGCGCGCGTGGAGTAACTGACGACGCTATCCGCGGTGCACTACTCATCCAAGGGTGGAAGGGGGAAGACGTAGATAGTGTAATGGGGGATAGAGTGGCTTTCTCTGCAAGCACGTCGAGGGATTTTTCACTCCAAAATCTTTTTGAGGGCCGGCTGATGCGGTGGCAATATTTTATTACCGGTCTTCAGTTTGGCCTAGTATTTCTTGCTATTGTGCTCATGGTCGGATTTTCAAGTGGGTTTACCATGTCGATGGAGCTCATCGATCGCGTTGGTTGGATTTTCTACCTGCTCTGCCTCCCGTTCTATCTCTCCCTCCAAATACGGAGGCTGCATGACCTGAATTGGAGTGCGTGGTATGTACTCCTTGCGATAGTTCCTGTCGCAAATATTGTTCTGGGAATTCTTATGTTATTTAAAAAAGGCACGGAAGGGGTGAATCTCTATGGCCCACCGCAGGCAAATCGCAGTTTCCAGAGAACCCTTTTGAACACATAAGCGTACGGGGCACCAAAGGGAACCCTGCTATCCACAATTTTTCCCCAACCTTATGCACATTTACGTGCTGCATTGCTACTTAAAACGTCTCACCTTGTTATAATTGTCGTACAACCAAATAGTGCTTTTATCGAGAGTGTGGGATAGGGAATTGGCCCGTTGATACCACCAGCAACCCCCTTTGTGGAAAGGACAGGTGCTACATCCAAACCCCTATGGGGAAAGATGAATATGGTTGGAGGAATAATGGCAACCAAAAAAGTCTTTCTCTTTAGAGAAGGCTTTTTTGTACATTATTCGTTCAACTATTTACTATGCTGCATTTACGGAATTTATACACAGTCGAGAGTGTCACAGAGGGGCATCCCGATAAAATGTGCGACCAAATATCAGATGCGATTCTCGATGCGTGCCTCGCACAAGATCCGAAAAGCCGAGTAGCGATGGAAACCTTCGGTGCGCATGGGCTACTGGTGATAGGCGGAGAGCTCACCACTGACGCATCTATTGATGCTACAAAAATTGCTCGCGCGGTGTATCGTGACATTGGCTACACCGACGACCTTGAGATCATCGAGCGCATCGTTAAACAGTCACCTGACATCGCCATGGGAGTAGACCAAGATGGCGCAGGAGATCAGGGTATTATGTACGGGTATGCTACGAACGAAACCAAAGAATATCTTCCGAGTGGGCTGACGCTTGTACACAAGCTCACGCGCGGCCTCTCAGAGCTCCGCAAGTCGGGCACCCTCCCATGGCTTCTCCCTGACGGAAAGGCGCAAGTAACAGTCGAGAATGGCCGCGTACGTACCGTACTTGTGTCGACACAGCATACCGAAGCGGTGGAACAGAAGGAAATACGCGAAGAAATAATCAACAGACTTATTCGTCCCATAATCGGTTCTGTCGAGCGGGTAGAGGTACTCGTCAACCCCACGGGGCGCTTCGTGCAAGGTGGATTTGAAGCTGACACTGGACTCACGGGGCGTAAGCTCATGGTCGATACCTACGGAGGGCTCGTTGCGCATGGGGGCGGAGCATTTTCAGGAAAAGATGCAACGAAGGTAGACAGGTCCGCGGCATACATGGCCCGCTATGTAGCAAAAAATCTTGTAGCAAATAAGTACGCAAACGAGGCTACAGTGTCAGTGGCGTATGCCATTGGTCACGGAGAACCCTTGATGGTGTCGGCAGTGAATGAGGCAGGGGAAGACATCAGTACGCCGATGAAGAATCGCTTCGACTTTCGCCCCAAGGCGATTATTCAACAGCTCAATTTGCGCAGGCCCATCTATCGTCAAACCGCCTCATACGGTCACTTCGGAAAGCCTGGGCTCCCATGGGAAGCCGTCATAAGTATGTAAGGAGGAAGGGGTGACAGGCCTCCATTTTTCCGTATAATCAGTGCATGTCAAAGAAAAACAAACAGCACAAATCAGAGGGTGCAAAGTTAACAAAAAATTATCGTGCACATGCGGGCTCCGTCATTGGGCTTGCGATTGTTGGGGCAATTATTTATTTCGTGGTGACCGCGCCACGTGTCGCAATCAGTGACTTGGCGTCAGAGACGGGGCTGCATTACCACCCCACACTTTCGATCATGGTAAATAATGAGCCAGTGCTCATTCCCAACAACGTGGGGCTCGACGGGGCGGCACACAAGCCTATTCACACACATGAAGAAGGGGGTGGCATGCTCCACCTTGAGTTTGATGGCAAAGTAAAGAAAACAGACACTGCGCTGGGAAAGTTTTTCGATATTTGGCAAAAAGAGTGGACCACAACGAGTTTCATGGGCTACCCCATCGACGCGACACATACACTCACCATGAAGGTGGATGGCGAAGTATCGACAGAATATCGCGACCTGCAGATGAAAGACAAGCAAAAGATCGAGCTGATTTATCAGTAAAAAACATAAAAACCGGATCACATGATCCGGTTTGTTTTTTAGAGCACGTCCTCTGCGTGCCCCGCAAGTCTTGAGCGTTCTTGCCCGAGCAGTGTGATGTGCCCGCCGTGCGGCCAGCCCTTGAAGTGCTCGACCACGTGTGTGAGCCCCGAGCTACCTTCGGTCAGATAGGGAGTGTCAATCTGTGCCAAATTACCCAGAAAGACCATCTTTGTGCCAGGACCCGCCCGTGTGATAAGCGTCTTTGTTTGTTTTGGGGTAAGGTTTTGGGCCTCATCTATGATAACAAACTTGTCGAGGAAGGTACGCCCACGCATAAACGACATGCTCTTAAATTTGATGTGTTCACGGAGGTTTTTTTGTTGCTGCGCTTCGCCGTTGCCCCCACTGCGATTTTTTGAGCGATATCTTTCGGTAAGGAGCGACTCGTTCGAGTTGATCACCTCAAGATTGTCCTCAAACGCACCCATCCATGGACTCATCTTCTCTTCTTCATTTCCGGGAAGGAAGCCAATGTCGTCACCCACAGATACAGTGGCGCGGGTAATGATGATCTGGTTGTAGCGTTGATCCTGCGCAGTTTGTGCAAGGCCAGCTGCAAGCGCCAGTAGGGTTTTTCCCGACCCTGCTTTTCCGAGGAGCGACACAAAATCTACGTCAGGATCCATGAGTAAGTTAAAGGCAAAGTTTTGTCGATGGTTGCGTGCAGAGATGCCCATGACTGTTTTTTTCTTGGCCAAATAGCTGTCGAGCTCCTCTATGACGCAACCTCCCTCTTCGACTCGGCTCACCCTTGCATAAAGATGGGGCTCTGCATCTTCGCAGTAGACGAATTGGTTCTGTAGCATGCTTTTGTGTATGTCCGAACGAATGCGATAGCACGTTCGTCCTCCAGCTCCTCTCCACTGTGCGAGCGCGTCGTAAGTCCCCCAGAATTTTTTTGGTAATTCGAGTGCACCAGAATAGAGCACATCCCCGTCCCCGAGCACTTTGTCATTCTCGTAGTCTTCCGTGGGGAGTCCGAGCGCGCGTGCCTTGACGCGCATGTTAATGTCTTTCGACACCAAGATGACTTCTCGCCCAGACTCCATTTTGCGGAGTGCTTCGACGACGCCAAGGATTTGGTTGTCAGCTTTCCCGTCAGGGAGTCCCGTGGGCGTTTTTGCGCCAAGTAGGGTAGTTTGGAAAAACAGTTTACCCGTCGCAGTCCGGTGTCCCGTCGTGCTGAGGGGGGCACCAGTAGGCATTCCTTTTGCATCCACTGCAGCAAGAGATGAGAGCGCATCAAGATCACGACTCACTTGTCTTGCATTCCGCGCGACCTCGGTCATACCCTTTTTGTGATCATCGAGCTCCTCGAGTGTGATCATTGGTAAATACACGTCATGTTCTTCAAAGCGAAACAGAGACATGGGGTCGTGCATGAGCACGTTGGTGTCGAGTACATACAGACGCGTCTGCTTGGTCGCCTTCGTCTTGCTTTTTACTTGGGTCATGAGGTGACACCTTCTTGGTTGGTTGATGAAATGAACACTCCTGTCCTCAACTTACAGTGCTTTTTGATTTGCGCAAGCGGTATGTATGCTACAATGGGCACATCAGTACAAAAAGAAAAATGGAGCAAGAACCACTACAATCAGGAAAACGTATTTTAAAAGAGGCCACCACTCCACATGGGGGAAGGACGCTTGTCATCCTTCTTCCCATCGTACTCCTTGCATGTGCATTTGGTGTCGGGTGGCTCAGCTACTGGCTCCCGCACACCACACTCGCCGCCCAGGCTCCACTCATCATTGGCGGCATACTCTTTGGTGAAACGATGCTCGTTCTTGGTCTCTTGATTTTGATTCTCCCTCAATATATTCGCTTTGCACAAAGTGCAGGAGAGGCGCTCGACCTCACTGCAGAAAAAGGAGAGCGCTATGTGCATGCATTGCGTGCCTCGACTCTCGGGTACTGGGAGTACGACGTGGCGAAGGGCGAGGTGTTCATGTCTGGAAGCATGATGGTCCTTTTGGGCTACCCG
>JAYTEB010000035.1:0-2193 GCA_043735605.1 Candidatus Lloydbacteria bacterium
ACGCTTTCTAAAAAAATAGTTATTTGGGATGCAATATTACTTCTTCAAATAAGCCTCAGTTTTGGATGAAGTTCAAGGCGACAAGATGGGCGTGTTCGAGTGGGCACACACTGAGTGTGTCTACCGAACCGCCCATTGAAGTCAACGCAGAAATTCGCCGAAAATGCGGCTTATTTAGGTTGCATCAGGGAGGTGATGGCGCGGGTTATGATAGGAAGAATATCGTCGTAGATATTGAGGTCGAGGATCTCTGCAGCCTTAAACCAACGCGCATCGTCGAGGCCCCCCTTTCCCTCCTCGAGCTCAAGTGGCACAAATGCCGCCTCGCCCAAAAAATACGTGACGTGCTTGCGGTGCTTTCCCTTCTCGGGGTGCGATGCAATGTATTCGTTTTCACCGAGCTTCTCGATGATGGTAATGTCCGCATTCATCTCCTCTTTGATCTCGCGAATAGTGCCCATCTCTGCGCTCTCCCCTTCTTCGATATGCCCCTTGGAGAGTGTCCAATGGCCGAAAATGTCATGCACGAGAGCCAAGTAGAGTTCGCCCGCAGGATCGCGCCCATACACCACAGCGCCTCCAAGTTGCTCGAGTGGAAGTGTTGAGGGATCGATCGCAGCATTTTTTTTCTCCCGAGACTGCGTGGTCTCGTCTTTGCCTGGCTCTCCAATTTCTTTGTAGACGGCACCAAGGACGCCGTTGACGAATTTACCGCTGTTGTCCCCGCCAAATGTTTTCGCAAGCTCGATCGCTTCGTTGATAGCAACCTTCGGTGGGACTTCTTCGCGGTCGCCAAAAAGCAGCTCGACGAGCCCTATGCGTAAAACATTACGATCAATGACGGAGATGCGGTCGATGGGCCACTGTGGGGCGGCCTTGGTGATGATGAGATCAAGCTCTACTTGCTTTGCAAGAGCATTGCGCAGAAGCGCAATCATAAACGTAGAGTCGTTTAACCCTGGGGCGAATTCTTCAATATTCCGCGCGAGTACTGCCTCAACATCACCTATCTGGTGGTTGTTGAAATCCCACTCAAAGAGGGATTGCAATACTATGCTTCTGGAAAGGTGCCTATTCGCCATATTTAAGGTTCTTCGTTCCAAGTATAGAAAAAAAGAGGGACAAAGTCAATGACGTATGGGCGGGCCTTCATGTATGCCATAAAAAAAAGACCCCTTGGGGGGGCAAGTATTCAGCACGACTTTTTTAGGTGGCTTGATTTGCCGTCTCTGCGTTGACGATACCAATAGCCCAGTTGACAATGGCGGTACCAATTTGCGCGTCGGTGAATGTACCGTTGTGCTGAGTGGTCACTTCAGCCACCATGGCATCGTATGACGCCTCATGCGCTTCAAGGAGTTCCGCGAGCTTGGCGGCGTTCATGCCTGGAATGAAGTACTTGGCGACCTCACCCACCGTAGTCGCAAGAGACGGCTTGTAGGAGATCTGGGCAATCAGACGCTCGGTTGGCGTCAATGTGGCCATCTCACTCTCGAATGCAGCTTGTGCAATTTCGACGAACTTCGCTTCAGTAATTGGCAGAATCATTTTCTTTCCTTTGTAAAAAATGTACCCACTGAAATGATAGCACCTAATTTATATTTAGTCAATAGTACAGAAGAAAACCCGCACTGCGGGTTTTTCTTTACTTTTTCTACTTCGATTTTACTACTTTAGCCTTTGGCTTCTTTTCTTTTTCTTCTTTTTTCGCTTTGGCTACTTTTGGCTTTGGTTCTACTGGTGCTGCGGTTCCAGCCTTCCTTGCTCTCTTTGTAGCCTTCTTGAGCACGTCAATGACGACGCGTCCGCGATACTTGCCGCAGTTGGTGCACACGCGATGCATCAAGTGCTTTGTCTTGCAGTCCTTGCACGTCTCAAAGCGCGCAACCTTTAGTGCGTGATGGCTCCGGCGATTGCGGGTATGCCCGCTCGTGTGTCTCATGTGTACTACCATAGTGTTTTAGAGTATACGCAGATATAAATAATTGGCAAGGGGGGGGTCATGCGGAGAAATAAAAAACCCCGTGGGCGGGAAGCTTTGGGGCATGGGCCGGTATGGGTCTTAGGATAGGCCTTAGGGCAAAACTTTTATTTGATTCCGTGTGCAATAAAGTGTGACAAGTTGGGAAAGCGCGAATGCGGACATTTCAGCGACTTTGACCTTGTAGGGGGTTGTCGTCAGTCCCGATACGC
>JAYTEB010000036.1:0-5238 GCA_043735605.1 Candidatus Lloydbacteria bacterium
ACGAGCATTTTTTTTGAAATCATGACCTTGTTTATTAAAACTACGTTTATATAGAGCCACTATATCCTAAAATAGCATCACTTTTTACCATTAAGCCCAGAATTGCTCGTAGCCTTACCGAATTGGTTGCGCCAGAGCAGAAAAGTGCGGACAACTTCTTCAAGGTGCGACCTCCCAAAACTGAGGTCGGGCCTTAGTCCGCAATTTTCTGCTCTGGCGCATGGAAAGAGTCAATGAACGCATGTACTCATTATAGCACGAAATGCTGCTTTTTGTCAACTGCTTTTCAGAATTCGCTCGCCTACAATGGCGGAATAGGTATGAAGCGGGAAGCGGCAAAACATATTGCGGACGAAACACGAAACTCTTACGACAACATGGCGAGGGAGTTTTCTGACTCGCGGGCGCGGTTTTGGGATGAGCTTGCCTTCCTCGCTCTCGAGATAAAAGCTGGCGACCACGTCCTCGACATGGGCTGTGGCAACGGGCGCTTCGCACCACTCGTTATCGCACATGAGGCCAGCTATGTGGGGCTAGACTATTCGAGGGGGCTTATTACTGAAGCAGAAAGAAAATTTCCTGAACAGGTATTTACTGTGGGGGACGCAACAGCACTCCCTTTTCCTGATAGTAGTTTCGATATTGTATTCTCCTTCGCAGTCATTCACCACATCCCAAGCAAAGACATGCGCAAACAATTCATCGCAGAAGCATTTCGTGTACTTCGCCCTGGAGGCAAATTTATTTTTACTGCATGGGACCTTTGGTCCCCTCAATACATGGGAAAAATAGTAGTGAGCGCACTCTCCTCATTGCTCGGGAAAGACAACTTGGACATGGGCGACGCTATGCTCACTTTTGGAAAACAAAAGCATCCACGATATGTACATGCATGTACCATGCGCGAGCTATGCAGGATGCTTGCCGAGGCTGGTTTTCATGTCAGCTTAAGCGAGCGTATTGCAAGAAAGAGCGGACAAAAAAATATCGTCATCATCGCACAAAAACCCGTTACAAAATAGTAACAGAGTGAGTCCATTAAATTGCCCTGAATACGAGGCGCGGAGGAAACAGCGAGGAAGGCGTATTCATATACGTTGACCGAGCTGCGGAGGCTCCGCAACAAAGTAAGCAGGATAATTTTATGGATTCTCAGACAGTGCTTCGAGAGTGCGCAAATCTCCCCCTGCATCGATATATGCCCTCTCTAGGTCACCGAGATCTTTGCCTGCACGCAAGTATGCCGCCTCGAGTGTCGGAAGATCATTTTTGTCATATGCTTTTTGCATAGCCACAATATCATCACCTTCTTTCATTATTCCCTCTTCCATTGTGGTAATATCGTCACCGAGTTTTCCATAGACACCATCGAGTAGATCGAGGTCCTTCCCCGTGTCACGCAACAACTGATTGTTCTTTGACTCAAATGCACGCAAGAGTGCAATTGCCTCTTTGTCGTGGCCCATACGCTGTTCAAAAAGCTGACGAAACGCGGCAAAATCTTTTATAAAGCAGTGCCCACCTGCGCCACGTCCCACATTACCACTCATGTGTGCATATTGGTGCACGGGCTGCATGTGGGAATCTCCAATACGCGGGTCGGCTGTCATGTTCTTGGCAATGGCGTCGAAGTGGGCGCCATGATGTACGGCAAGGTCATACATAAGGTTCATAAACACTACCTTCATATATAGAAAGTTATTTCCTCCATACTTCGTGAGCTCCGCTTCTGATGCGCGACAAATAGACTTGTACGGGGCATCTGGGAGAATACTCATTACCTCTTGTGTTTTTGCTTGCCATGCTTCGTCTTCAAATACCGGCGACGGAATACCGATGATGTGTCTATCTGGAGTATCGATATCGCGACGCACCGATGTCTCTCGTAAAAATTCTGGTGCGTGCATGATGAAGCGATCTGGGTAGAGTCGTGCGAGCTCATCGGTGGTCCCAGGGAGGATGGTGGACTTGATGACCCCGACCTTGCCTTTGCCCACGAGTGGGATGACTGCCCGCAAAATACGGTCGTCAAAACCCCCTGGTGTCGATGGTGTCGGTACGGCAATAAAGACGATGTCACATTTAGCGATCGCGTCTTTATTCATCTCAAAAGCGGGTTCTTTTGCATATCGAACAGTCTCAAAGCCACGCTCTTCAAAATGGTCAGCAAGATTCTTACCTATCCAACCCTGTCCAATAAAGCCAATTGTCGTATTTTTAGTCATGTGCATATATCTAGTAACAACGCAAAAACAAAGAATGTAACGCGGCGCCCCAACTCCGACATGGTAGCGAAGTTCAGCAAGTGTGGCAATACGGTCTTATGGTGCGAGGAGTTGCATGATGACCTTTGCAAGTTTGTCAGAATCATGGCGGATGAGGGTGCGGCGAAGGAGGTCTTTTTTTGCCGTTTTTGCGAGTGTGCCAGCCAACAGATTCGCTCCAATAAGTTCAAAATCGCCCTTCAAGCATTCAGCCCCACATGCCACCGGCTCTCCTTCATCTGCGTATTTACGAATTAGCGCAGCGTCAGGATTTTTTGTATTGCAAATAACTGCATCAAAAACTTTTCTCTTTCCGATCGCTGACTCGAGTGTGCGTACGTAGTCGGAGACAAGGAAATCATCAGTATGACCATGCTTGTTCATAAGGTTTGCAATATATACTTTTTTTGCCTTCGAGTGGACGAGCGCACGACCAATACCACTCACTAAAAAATTGGGGATGAGTGACGCATACAGATTGCCAGGGCCGACAATGATCAAGTCTGCCTCGGCTATCGCACGAAGTGCTTTTGGGTTTGCTACGGCTTTCGGCTTCAGGTAAATGCGTTTTATGCCAAAGCGTGACACAAGCTGGTAGTCGGAGAGAGCGGACTCACCTAAAAGAATCTTGCCATTCTTCAGTTCCGTCACGAGTTCAACCTTGCTGAGTGTCACAGGTATGACGCGACCACGGATATTCAAAATATCACCAGCGAGATTGAGTGCACGGTCAAGCGACCCCGTCACCTGCTCGAGTGTCGAGATAAAAATGTTGCCGAAGTTGTGCCCCGCAAGTTCACCCTTTGTATAGCGGTGATTAAAGAGCTTGCGCATGACGTGGTCGGAGGGAGAGAGGGCCACGAGACACTGCCGCAAATCCCCAGGAGGAAGTACCCCAAATTCGTCGCGCAGGCGGCCTGTCGAGCCCCCGTCGTCTGCCATGGTGACGATTGCCGTGAGGTCGAGTGGGTAGTGCTTGAGTCCGGAAAGAACAGTAAAAGAACCCGTTCCCCCGCCAATCACGACAACATTTTTTGCTTTAGGGGAATTTTTTGAATTCATATGCACAGACGATAACTCGACTTCATGAACATACGTTACCACCACCCCGTGAACACATCATGAAGGGCGAGCAATCAAGGCTAAAAAACGCTCCAGGATAGCAGCCTTGTCGTACTGCCTTACCCACTCACGCGCTGATGCGGAAAAATGCTCATAGTCTGCATCATCCTCGAGCAGATGCTTGGCGGCCAATATAAAACTTGGAACATCCCCATAGGGCACAATAGAGGGGTGCCCTATGGGTGGTGTCATCTCTCGCACGCCACCTACATCACTTGCCACATACGGAAGCCCTATTGCCTGCGCCTCGGTGAGGACATGAGGAAAACCTTCTTCCTCGGAGGGGAGCAAGAATAGGTTCGCAATAGCATAATATTCATGCACTCTCTCTTGTGGGACAGAACCTTCCATGCGCACATAAGCGGAGAGTCCATGTGCGCGAAATTGATCTTCGATGCGCTGTCGCTCGGGACCATCACCAAGTACCACAAGTATGCGATCTTTACCTTTGGTATCTTTTTGTAGTCCCGCGAATATTTCTGGTAGCAAGTGTGCGCCCTTGCGCGTGGCTAGGCGATGCACAAAAAGCAGCACCTGCGCGCCATCAGGAATTTCTAGTCTTTGTCGTATTGCCGACTTATCTACGGTACTACATTTTTTTTGCATACCAGCGACGTCGATCCAATTGGGGAGCGTGAGGATGCGCTCGCGGGCAATTCCATAATATGTGGCATACCCCTCATGCAGCGCATCTGCGCCCGTGAGCAAGTGGTCGATCATACGAAAAACGAGTCGCTCGAACCACTCACGCAAGGGCGGACGCTTGTAGAGCCACGGCATACCCGCATTCCAGTAATACATACTCCCGCCAAAAATCTTCACCCACAGCGCACTCCAAAAACCCGCGACAAAAGAATAGTGCACATACTGCGTGCGGTAGCCACTGCGGTGGAGAGAAAAAAGCATCCATCCCATTTCCAAAAACCGCAGCGGCGGAAAGCGCAGTCGCTGTGTGCGCACACGGTCTTTAGGGAAACCCGCTGGTGCCTCGCCTTTTTCGAGAATGAGAAAAATGTCGACACACTCGGAAAGTGCCACCGCAAACTCCCCCACATAGCGAAAGTGGGTATGCGTTGCATATTCGGGAAGCACGAATGCAAGTTTGGGATTTTGTGCTAATTCCATATTGTGCTGTTACTTATGTATAATACAACAATACACACAAAGGTGGTGTTACCCACAACATGTCTAAACAAAAAATCATCCTCGTCGACCAAGACAACGTCATCGCCGACCAATTGGGGCATTTCCATACACTGCTCAAGCGTGACCACCCGCAGGTCTATGCTACATACAGTGGAGAGACTACTTCGTATGAAATCGAGGCTGATTTTGCGGTAGAACATGCTGCGCTTATCAAGTCACTCCGCAACCAAGAGGGTTTTTTCCGTGACCTCCTCCCTGTCGCTGGAGCAAAGGAAGGACTCATGGCACTACGCGACGCTGGATTTGATGTACGCATTTGCACTGCACCCATTTGGGAATTCAAATTTTGCGTTCCTGAAAAACTTGAGTGGATAAAACGCGAGCTTGGCCATGAGTGGGCGGCAAACACTATCATTGCGCGCGACAAAACGCTGATTGTGGGTGATGTACTCATCGATGACAAGCCTGAGGTCGTCGGAGCACGTACCCCATCTTGGGAACACATCCTCTTCGACCAGCCATACAATCAGGGTGGGACACAAAAACGCCTTAACTGGCAAAACTACCGAGCAGTGCTCGAAATCTAAAAATCCCCTCTCGGGGATTTTTGGCTTAATGGTAAAAAGTGATGCTATTTTAGGATATAGTGGCTCTATATAAACGTAGTTTTAATAAACAAGGTCATGATTTCAAAAAAAATGCTCGT
>JAYTEB010000037.1:0-2183 GCA_043735605.1 Candidatus Lloydbacteria bacterium
AAGGAGGTTCGTATCGGCAAATGGTTCAAGGGTATGCAGGATATGGCAAAGATTCAATCCGAGTAGCGACTGCGCTCAAAGCAAAAAAGCTTTGGTTTAATCTCGCAGATATTGATACTCCCGATATGGAGTATCCCCGTGGATCAAAAGAATTTAATACGTTTGGCAAAGTTGATTTTTATCGTTCTGTCCAACTACCACAAAAGGCGACCGTTAATGAGGTCGCCAATTTCGTGGTTCGGGGTATTGAGCAAATCATGAGAAGCAAAAGTGCGATCATGTCCGAGACTATTCTGAAGACGAGATAAGATTCTCTGCGCCAGGTGGAAATTCGCTTTCTGCACTCACGATGTGGATCTGAGTCACGCAGTCACGATGAGAAGTAGTAAATTGTTCCCAGAAGTCTTTGGGTCTTGGGCGCATGTATGTCTTCTTGTTGTTATCGAGCCAGTACTTGATAGCTTGCATATTGCTCGCATTGATCTGAGAGATCAGCTTGCTTTCTGCGAGGTCGTTGACTGACTCGGTACCTGTCTCGATGGCTTCATCGAGGCGATCCTTAAAGGCGGGGTCTTCCTTGCACCACCTATAGATGGTATTTCTGGATAACCCCACCTTCTCGCACGCAAGCGAGATATTCGGGATTGTCTGCAACTGCTCAAGGAACTGTTGTTCTTTCCTATTGCGCTTCATTGGCTCGTATCACCGTGGCCTTTGTGCCTGTCATGTGCTCGAATCTGCGGATGGTGAGGTCGCAGAAGACTGGCTCTATTTCGACCGCATACACTCTGCGCTTCAACTTCACGCCTGCCATGATGGTGCTTCCAGAACCCGAGAAGCTATCGAGGATGATCTCGTTCATCTTGGTACAGCGACGGATCGCTTTCTCGTACACCTCAGGTGGTTTCATGGTGCTGTGTTCGTATTCGTTGCCTGCGAGGCGCTTCACTCCCCAGACATCGAAGTGATCCTCCGCTTCTTGGAGGAGATTGTTGCCCGTGGTCATCTCGGGATTCATCACCTCGTTTAACTTGTTCACGCCTTTTACGATGTATGGCTTTCCGCGAACACCGTAGGTGCAGGGCTCGTAACATTTGTTGAACGCCACGCCTGGCGTGGGGTTCTGCCCGTTCTTGAGCCACAGACATACACGCTTGTTCATTATGCCGAACTCACGATAGAGTGTCTGAATGAGCCAAATGTACGTTTGGTCCGACCAGTAGAAGACATGGGCGTCCTTGTGGGTGACAGGGAGTGCTGCCTCCATGCTCTTCTTGAGGAACTCCTTGTACTCGGTGTCGCTCTTGCTGTCGTCGACAGTGCCTCCGTAGTCCTGCTTTCCCCCTATCCCGCCATTATAGTCGACGGAAATATTGTAAATTGGGTCGGACATTATCATTGAGGCGCGTTCATCACCGAAGAGCCTGGTGAGTGTCTCGGGCTTGGTGGAGTCCCCGCAGATGAGCTTACTGTCACCAAGGAGGATGATGTCGCCAAGACGAGTCGTCGGCTTCTTGATCTTCTTGACCTCTTTCTCAGGATCAAACTCCTCATCAGAGTGTATATTGGGCCATGTAAAAAAAGAATATCGTAGTAAAAAATAAGACCACTTGAGACGCGTCGAGGAGGTATAATAAACTAGAACCACTCCATTAAATTAGGCAACAGACCCCACTTTACTTACGAGGAAGAAGTGCAAATTTGTTACGGGTTTAAGGATTAACATATATGGAACTTCAGTTTGTGAGATCAATCACGTGGGAAGAATGCTTTTTGCTTTGGGAAAAAAGTGAAGCGAATCTACCGCACTGGATAGCGCACTATCAAGGGCGAGGATTTACCTCATGGGGGGATTGGAGGAACAACACCATCAAGAATCTGCATGTGGGGAAAATGCACTGGTCATTGTAAAGTAACCCAGCCATTAAAGACCGTACCGCAATTTCACTCAGGGCCATTTAAGGCATGGATAAAGAAATATTATGAAGGGCAACACACGCGCTCATTTGAGCTACTTGCAAAAAATCTTGAGATTCAAAATGATCAAAGCATAAACGAAATAATTGCTGATTTTCCGAACAATTCAGGCTTAATGGTAAAAAGTGATGCTATTCTCTCCCAAAGAGTATCGTCATCATCAATTTAATCTGTCGCGCATGTGTGAGTCCGGAATGGATTCCCCG
>JAYTEB010000038.1:0-5234 GCA_043735605.1 Candidatus Lloydbacteria bacterium
TTTTTGCAGGGCGCTGAGCCCGCGTTCTTTCGCTACTCTGGCGCCACCGCGGTTGCGGGGGACCTCTTTGTCGACGGTAACGAAGCGAAAGACAAAGACGGTGTGCTCCTCACCAAGGCGGTGCTCAAGCTCTTTGCCATCAAGGAGCCCAAGGACGCTATTGGCAAGGTGGTGACCTTCCGCGTATTTATTCTGAAAGAGGGGACAGACGAGTCCGAACAAGTGGCCATCGACAAGTCATACAAAGTCGCCGGTGTGACCAATGAAGAGAATTTTATCGCGGCAATCATTCCGCTCTCCGAGCTCGCAAGCCACATTCAGGTGAAGACGTACGACAAGGTGCAGGTACGCATCACCAAAGCCGATTTCATCGACGCGACTCAGGCAGAGATAGTAAAGAAGGGCTATGTAGTGACTGCGCTCTCGAAGACCGTCGAGCAAGCCAACAAAATCTTCCAAGGCATCCAAGCGGTACTTGCCGTGTTTGGTGGCATCGCACTCACCGTTTCTGCAATTGGTATGTTTAATACCATGACCGTGACGCTCCTTGAGCGCACCGCCGAGATAGGCATTATGCGCACACTGGGGGCATCATCGGGGGACATCAAGATTCTTTTCGTCGCAGAGGCCGTCATTGTGGGCTTTCTGGGAGGCATCATGGGTATAGTCTTTGGGGGGACCATTGGGTTTGTGCTCAATAGCATCATGAATGTTGCAGCGTCGAACTTCGGCGGGAAGTCCGTCTCACTTTTTTCCTTCCCACTCTCCTTCCTCACTTTCATTACCGTATTTTCTGCAGTGGTGGGATTTATGACGGGAATATTTCCTGCGAAACGGGCGGCGGAGCTCAACCCCCTTGACGCCATTCGCTACAAATAATCGCCAAATTTGGCATCCTTCATTTTTTTATCGCCGAAAGGTTTGGAAGCAGTATAGCTCATACGGCTTCTCAAACACTCCCGACGTAAAAAAACTGAATTACATCTCAATTTGACGATTCCTCGAGCCGCATCATTCAAATTATGCGCTACTTTTCACGCTTGTGTGCCTTGCTGGTTTTTGTTCAAAAACATAACACAAATCTTCATCAGGATTTCATTTGAGTGTGCTGTCAAGATTGGTATTTACAATTATGTGTCTAGAATGGGAGAAGCAATTGTACCTTGAGAAAATTCTCTGAAAGGGGAACAGAATGAACGCAAAAAAAATCCAAGAAGCGGTTGATGATGTTCGAGAAATGCAATACGGTTACTGCCCGAAATGTGCAGGTGGGTGGTTGAATAAATTTGGCCATACCACAAATATGGGAAGCCAAAAGCAGCGTTACGCATGCAAGAGCTGTGGACACAAAACCACGACTCCAAAAAAAGAAAAGCCCGTAGCGGCTATTCCCATGCGCACAAGCTTGCCGACGGTAAAGCGGTACATCATCACCGCTGCGCAAAATGCGACAGATATTCACAAACCCACGTGGCAAACTCTACTGCGCTGTGCAGAGTACTACGATGCTGAGCTTGTGGTCATTCCTGGTCGCTATAAAAATCCGACCAGCCAGTGGTCGCAAAAAAGCAAGGATCATGAATGGTGGGACAAAGCAGTCGTGCCATATTTGTGCAACGGCTGGATTCGCCTCAATGATCGTTTGGTCATTCTTGGTGATGTGAAGGTGCAGTGGGCGGCATCAAATCCGCTTGGGCGAATGGACTCATTCACTAAAGATAAGAGTGGTATCGTCGGACATGGCTCGCGTGCCATGCGCTCTGTGGCAACCCCACAACACAAGCATGCGAAGGTGATGTACACGACGGGTGCTTGTACGGTGCGTAACTACACCGACACGAAGCAAGGCAAGCTCGGTGGATTCGCACACTCGCTCGGCGCACTCATCGTGGAGATCGACGGCGACACGTTTTATGTGCGTCAATTGAATGCCACAAAGATGGGCAGCTTCATCGACCTTGATTTGGAGTTTACACCAGACGAAGTGCGCCCCGCAAGGCCCGCACTTGCTCTGTCTATGGGCGATAGCCATATTCGCTGGATTGACAAGGGTGTGACAAGGGCGACATTCACCGCCCCTGACAGCATCATGAAACTCATGAAGCCACGCCATTTGTTTTGGCACGACATCATCGACTTCCATTCGCAGAACTGGCATCATCGGGAAGACTTCATTACCCAGTTTGGAAAAAGGGAATTTGGTATCGACGACATCGATGCGGAGATTCGCGAAGGTATGCGCTTCGTAAACAAGCACACCCCCGCTTACTGTGAGTCGAGAATTGTCTCGAGTAATCACGAACGACAGCTCAGTAGGTGGCTTCGAGATACTGACCCACGCAAAGACCCCATCAATCTTAAAATCTGGCTTCAGCTTGCTGGCGATGCAGTGAGCAATGTCAGAAAGTCTGCTGGCGGAATTGTGTGTGATGACTCGTTTATCAACTACTCAAGTCAGTTTGCAAAGCCCAATGTGAAGTTCTTGAAACTCGGACAAAGCTTCGTGCTTTCTCAGGTCGAGTATGGATTTCACGGTGACATTGGTCCGAATGGGTCTCGTGGTACGACGAGGAACCTCTCCAAGCTTGGAGTGAAGGTCACCAAGGGACACAGTCACACTGCGGAAATCATTGACGGGTGTTATAGCGCAGGTAAGTCGACTGGCCCGCTTGAGTATGAGCGTGGTGGTCCGAGTAGCCACACGAACTCGCACGTCATGCAGTACGCCAATGGTAAGCGCGTCATCATCACCATTATCAATGGTCGTTACTGCTTGCCTCGCCCACGGAAGCCGAAGCTCCTTGCCGAGGCGAAGACTCTACCTGAAGTGCAGTCAGACCCGAGCGTCTGAGTGGAATGCGCCCCGCACACATGTGCGGGGTTTTTTTATGCACGATTTTTCTGTATGATTGCCGCATGGCATATCTTTCAATAAAAGGACTTTCGGGGGAGGCAACGCTTTCGGGGACCATCGCTATCGTTGGGGCGAAGAACGCAGCGCTAAAGGCCATCGCAGCGAGTATCCTTTTTCGCTCACCACTGTCACTCACTAATGTTCCGCAGATAGAGGATGTTTCCCGCATGCTCGAGATCATTCGCACGATGGGGGGTGTCACCGAAATGCGTGGGCACAAAGCGACTATCGACGCGACGAAGCTCACCTCAACCACGCTCACTCCTGAAATATCGAAACGCTTACGTGCATCCTTGGTGCTCACGGGGCCCATGCTCGCGCGCCATGGCGTGGTGCGCTTTCCGCACCCTGGGGGGTGTGTCATCGGCGAGCGGCCCATCGACCTTTTCGTGGAGTCGTTTATAAAAATGGGTGCGAAGGTGAAGAAAGTAGGGAAATTTTACGAAGTGCGTGCCCCCGAAGGTGGGCTTCGTGGCACAGAATTATTTTTTCGCATACAAAGCGTTACGGGTACTGAGACATTCATGATGGCGGCCGTACTCGCAAGGGGTGTCACCACGATCAGAAATGCCGCTATGGAGCCCGAGATAGTCTGGCTTGCCGAGCTCTTAAATGCATGTGGTGCAAAAATTGTCGGAGCAGGCACCCCCACCATTTCCATCACTGGCACTAGACTCCTCGATGCGAAGAAAAAAGTGTTTGCGGTCATTCCGGACCGTATCGAAGCGGGGAGCTTCCTCATCTTGGGCGCGCTCGCGGCAAAAAAACTCACCGTCACCAACGTTATCCCAGAGCACCTCGAGTCACTTACTGAGCTTCTCAGCTATTCGGGTACAAAAATAACTAAAACAAAAAACAGCATTACTATTTCTGCAAATAAAAAAAGAGGAGCACTCCGCGCAGTAAATATTCGCACCCATGAATACCCAGGGTTTCCCACAGACCTGCAGGCACCCATGATCGTCTATCTCACACAGACGACGGGGGAGAGCTTGGTCTTTGAAACAATATTTGAGGGGCGACTCAACTTTACTGAGTCGCTCAACCGCATGGGCGCCAACATCTCTATGATGGACCCACACCGCGTGCTCGTGCGTGGTGGTACGCCGATTAGGGGCGCGCACCTCGAAAGCCCTGATCTCCGCGCTGGCCTCGCATTCGTCATTGCAGCAATTATTGCAAAAGGCGAGTCGAAGATCTACAACGTCTACAACATCGACCGGGGTTACGAGTGCATCGAAGATCGACTCCGAGGTATCGGCGTAGCGGTGGTGCGCAATCAGGAATAAGGAATAAAAATACCCCAGTATCTGGGGTGCTGTGCATTTATTTTTTTACTTACGCAGTTTCCCGCGAATCGCACTAAGGACCAGCCGTGTTTCGATAATGGCTTCAAGCAGTGGGATTGCCAGCGTATCCATGGCTGGATCTTCCATGAGCATGTCACTATCAGTTTTTCTTTTTCCGTCGAGTGCAGCGAGCTCGAGTGCACGTAAGCAGAGCATTCCCGTGTCGATAACGAGGTCATGCACGTCCTGTGGGCTGTTTGGCCCCTCGGCCGCGCGTTGTGCACGGGCACTGTCTGCGAGGACCTGCACAAGTACTGCATAGAGTGGGTTCTCTGTCTTCGCCCGTGCAAGTATTTTTTTAGAGAATTCACGATTGGGCGTGTTTGCCTCTCTGTTGAGTCGGTTTAGGTTTATCCCACTGACTTCATTGAGTATCATGCAAATTTCTCCCTAGGTACATTACTTCTCTTAGGCTAGTCGCACAGACTCCTTTCGTCAATGGCCACTTTGTTGTGCACCGAAGGCGGTTGTCAAAAGGCTCATTGCTTCATACAATGGTCTCTATATGGTCACCCCAGAGCTTTTGGATTTTATTCGCGAGGGACATGATAGGGGAACGTCCGAGGAGGCACTCCTCGCGATGCTTTTGGGTGAGGGTGGATGGAATAAGGAGGATGTCGACGAAGCGTTTAAATCAATTTTCCACGCCCCAGTCGTAGCACCCCCACCACCGACGCTAGAACCCACCCTACCTACCCCGCCGACAGTAGTGAAGGAGCCTGTCATACTGGAGACAGAGCGTACCGAGCAGGAGAGGCCCCTCGACGTAGTCACGCCCACACCTACGCCCACACTTGCACTCGGCGAAGATTTCTTGGGGATTTTTGGTTCTACATCTCCCACTCCAAAGATTGAAATTATTTTCAACGAAGAAAACGTACCAGAAAGAGTAAACGAAAGAACGTTCATAGTGGCAACCAAGGAAGAAATAAAAGAAGTCACACGCCCCACCCCGCAAGTGTTTGTGCCAC
>JAYTEB010000039.1:0-2180 GCA_043735605.1 Candidatus Lloydbacteria bacterium
CAAAACTCAGCACACCTCAAAAGATACAAACATTTGTCTCCCTGATCCCGCAGAATTTTGAGCCCGATGGTGATTCGTGCATGTCAGTGCGTGAAGTGCTCCGTACGCATCGTGCACTCTGCATGGAGGGGGCATTGTTCGCTGCACTGGCCTTGTGGGTGCATGGCGAGCGCCCGCTCATACTCGATCTCTCTGCGGTGGACGACGTCGATCATGTCGTTGCAGTGTTTAAGAAAAATGGATGCTGGGGTGCCATCTCAAAGGGCAACCACCCCTATGTGCGCTACCGCGACCCTGTGTATCGCACACTCCGCGAGCTTGTGATGTCGTATTTTCATGAGTACTACAACTTAAAAGGAGAAAAGACGCTACGCACATACTCTCGCCCCATCGACCTCTCCGTGTGCGCGCTCGAGTCGTGGGTTACCGGGAAAGACGCGTGGCCTATAGCACAAAAGCTCTGCGATGTTCACCACTACTCCCTCATCAACGCGTCGTCCGAAAAACAGCTCCGCCCCATCGAAGAAATCGAGCGTCGCCTCATGCACATTCGTAACTTCTCCTGATCGGCGAGCGTTTGACAAAATAGTAGCAACACGTAGCCTTACCGAGGATTTTGAAAGATTGTCTTTTAGAGAAAAGGAGCGTTATGTATACAGATGAAGATTTCAAGAATGCAGAGACAATGAAACAGCTCAGTAGAAGTCATGGAAGTGGCATGACCTTCGGCGAATGGGTGACTTACATTGTGCTCAGCTCGATCTTCTTGTTCTTTTTTTTCTCATGTAAATCACAGATGTACGATGAACCGAGGCTCTCTGTGTCGACCGAAGCAGGTATGCGTACTTACGTGTTGGCGCATTTCCCAGAGCACTCTCAGCAGAAGACCAGCATCACTTGTGTGAGTGGCGCAGACTCGTTGGCGCGCTGTGCAGCAAATGTCTTACTTTCAAATGGGCAGTCGAAGTTTATCGAAGCTGAGTGCGGTATGACGAAGGGCAACCAAGGGTGTGGCCCAGTGGGTGGCAAGCGTTAACACATAGTCGCATCCCACTGAGTTGTTTCCACAAAACCCCAACTGGGGTTTTTTTATGCAAAGAGTCTTTTGGGGCGGTATTGGAGTGCTTCGAGGATATGGTCGCTTTTGATGTGGCGCGATTCGTCGAGGTCGGCGATGGTGCGGGCGAGTTTGATGATGCGGTGGTAGGCTCGCGGAGAGAGGTCGAGGCGCTTTGCGCTCTCATTCAAAACAGTGGCAACTGCGTCGTCGAGCTTGGTAAATTTATCGAGTGCGTGCACGCTCATCTTTGCGTTGCTGGTGATTGCCGTCCCCGCAAATCTTTTTTCTTGATGTGCTCGGGCGCGCGTAACGTCTTTTTGAAATTGTACGAGTAGTGTCGCTTCTTTGTTTTTCTTTCCAGGAGAAAGTGTTTCATGTGCGAGTCTCGGTACCTCTATCCATAGGTCGATGCGGTCGATGATGGGGCCGGATATTTTGCGTTGGTAGCGTGAGAGAGCTTGGGGTACACAGACACAAGGTTTTTTTGTGTCGCCAAAGTAGCCACAAGGGCAGGGGTTCATCGCAGCGATGAGGATGAATTCTGCGGGAAATCGCTCCGACCCCTTCGCGCGCGACACGTGTACGTATCCCTCCTCGAGTGGTTGGCGCAGTGATTCGATGACGCGTTTGTCGAATTCAGGAAATTCATCCACAAAGAGCACTCCGCGGTGCGCGAGTGTTATTTCTCCAGGCTTGGGTATTGCACCCCCTCCGATGATGGAGACATATGATGCAGTATGGTGGGGCGCACGCATGGGTGGGGTCACGATTATCTCACCACGGAGTACACCTGCCACAGAGTGTATGGCAGTCACCTCTAGTGCATGCGCTTCGGAAAGTGGTGGAAGTAGCTCGGTAAACGCTTTTGCGAGCATCGTTTTTCCCGTCCCGGGTGGTCCCCACATGGCGATGTTGTGCCCACCCGCAGCCGCTATCATGAGCCCACGCTTTGCGCCCTCTTGCCCGCGGATGTCGTCCCATGAATGATGCGTTGTGGGTGGGATACTATTTGCGAGGGGTGTCTGCGGCTGCGGTGTGATGCGCTCCTTTTTTGGGGAGCCTTTTATCTCTGGGGTAAGATGTGCGATAACTTCCTTGAGTGAGCTCACGGGATAAATGG
>JAYTEB010000040.1:0-2180 GCA_043735605.1 Candidatus Lloydbacteria bacterium
TCGCGTATTGCCGGTGAATTCGACAGAGGTTTAAAATTCATAAAGAAGTATAAAAAATCAGTTACTATTTACGGCTCAGCACGATTTAAGTCGAGCAACGTTCACTACAAAGACGCGCGCGCGTTGGGCTACCTACTCGCGAAGCACGGGTATGCAGTCATTACCGGTGGTGGTTCGGGTATCATGGAGGCCGGGAATCGTGGCGCAATGGAGGCTGGGGGTGCATCGGTCGGGCTCAATATCGAGCTTCCCCACGAGCAGGTAATTAACCCCTACGTGACGGATTCACTTTCTTTTTTCTACTTTTTCTCTCGCAAAACCACGATGTCTTTTTCTGCGGGGGCATACATTTTTTTCCCTGGAGGATTCGGTACCCTTGACGAGTTCTTCGAGATAATCACCCTGATACAGACAAAAAAGCTTCACCCCAAGCCCATCATACTTGTCGGGTCAGATTTTTGGAATCCACTACAAAAATTCATGGAAGCGGTGCTGCTGCAGCAGCATGCGGCGATAGAGAAGAAAGACCTGAAGCTTTATCGTATCCTCGACGACCACAATGCCATTATGCAATTCATCGAAACCTACCCAAAGTACAAAGCAGAATGAGGGGTAGCTAGAGCAGCTCTTTGCGCTTAAAGAGATAGAGGGCCCCCACCGTAATCCCCGTCGTGAGAGTGATGATGGAGAGAAATGCAGAAGGTGACGCTGCGAAAGGAAGTGTCACATTCATCCCATAGGCTCCGACGATGATATTGGGGAGCATGAAGATGATAGTGAGTGCAGTAAGAAGCTTAATGACGCGGTTGAGGTTGTTGGTCATTATAGTCGAATATGCATTGCGAATGTTCATAATGGCGCGCAAGTTCGAGCGACAAAGCTCCACCAGCTGCCCGTTTGAGAGATACACGTCTTCAGCAAGCTCTTTGTCTTCCTCGCGTAACGTAAGAAATTTTCCTGAAAGTAACTTCGAGAGAGCGCCGTTTGTCGGCACGAGTGCATCAAGAAGGTCGTTGAGCACTGTTTCGAAATTGACGAAAAGAATAATGTCACGATTTTCTATGGTTCCGGAAAGTCGCGCAGAGAGTCTGCGCACCTCTTTGTTGATGAGGGTAATAAAACGCGCGTAGGCGCCGTCTACTTCGGCCAATATGCAAAGTAAAAATCGTACTTTCTGTGTCGTATTAAACTCTATCCGTCCGTCCATAAAACGGTCAAAAAAATCTAGTTTGCGCCGACTCACCGTAAAGACGAATGAGTCCCCCACACCAAGAAGAACGGGCGCAGTGCGAATTAATCCATCCTCTTCATAGGGTATTCTTGTGAAAATGTAGGTAATACCACCCTCCTCTTCCACTCGAGGTACCTCGTATGGGTCGACGGCGTCGACGAGGTGTCCCCCATCAATATGTAGTGTGCGCTCAAGTACCTCAAAGTCTTCGGCGGTGGGGTTCTCCACGTGTACCCAAGTACCCATTCGAAATCCATCAAGAGCCTTCAGTCGCTTTGTGGTGACTGTTTTTTGGTAATACGTAATCATAATATTGAGGACTACTTCTGTGGTGGCATTATACGCTATGTGACCGCAATCCCAATATGTGCATAAATAAGAAACTCTCTGTTCCCATCACCACCAAGTATGGGCGAGGCCACGACACCCTCGACGTGAAACCCGAGCTCGTGTACGACCGCCTCGATGCGGTTGGCTACCTTCGCATGGAGCTTGGGGTCGGTGATAACCCCCTTGCCCACGAGCTCCTTCCCCACTTCAAATTGTGGTTTTATTAATGCGACAAAGACTCCCTTCTTTTTTATCAGTTCCTTTACTTTCGGGAGAACTTTCTCGAGTGAAATAAAAGAAACATCAACAACAATAAGGTCGATCTTTTCCTTAAAAAGTGATTTCTCTACGTCTTTTATATGTGTACCTTCCATGTTTACCACGCGCTTGTCGGTGAGAAGTTTGGGGGCGAGCTGGCCGTGACCTACATCAAGTGCGTATACTTTTTTTGCACCAAGTGCGAGCAGTACGTCTGTGAACCCCCCCGTTGATGCACCAATGTCGAGAGCGACTTTGTTTTTCACGTCAATATGCCAAAATTGTAGTGCGTGGGCAAGCTTGAGCCCGCCGCGGGACACCCAGCGCAAATCTTCTGTCACCAACATAATATCTGCCTCTT
>JAYTEB010000041.1:0-5191 GCA_043735605.1 Candidatus Lloydbacteria bacterium
GACCCGCGCACTACGCACTGCCTCCATGTTGCACACGTCCTGCATACGCACAGGCTCGGTCTGTGCATAGGCGTGCTTTTGTACTGTAGTGGCGAGGCGATGGAGGAAGTTCATGGATTTTTTTAGAGTGTTTTTGTAAATGCGCGTTTATTTATGTTATCATATTTTATCATGAAGCAATCGGGGAAAAACCACCATGCACGAGCACCGGCTGCCGCCACTTGGCAGAGTGCGTTTATGCTCGGACTTTTCTCACTCGTGTTTCTCTCCCTCCTCGTTTCGTCACTCGGCGTACTTTTTCTTCACCACTCTCCAAAGAGTGCAATCCAGAAGATGCGGGGCGTGGGCATCCCCGAGCCCCTCATCGCCTCCTTTGCCCTAGGCGACAAAGATGTACTGATGGAGCTTGGGTATTACCATTTTGGAGGGGAGGGGGAGTACGACTTAATTGCAGCAAAGAAATATTTTGAGGCCGCGCTCCTCGTAGCGCCACAGGGGCCACTCATCCATTTCAATCTCTCCCGCATCGCATTTCTACAGGAGCGTTACAACGAGGCGCTCCTCCATGCGAGCCTCGAGGAGCGTATTTCCCCGGAGGAGCACCGCCTCTACTACTTGCGCGGGCTCATCTATGGCTACGACAAGCGCTACCCAGAAGCCATAGCGGCATTTCAGGAATTCAATCGCCGCAAGCCTGATACATGGGCGGGGCATGTGGACTTGGCGTGGATCTACTTTCAGCAAGGGAAGTACAAGGAGGTGAAAGAAACTCTCGAAATAGTCTTGCCAAACCAAAGTAATGCATGGCTCCAAAACTCCTACGGCGTGGCACTGCTCAACCTCGGAGAAAAAGCAAAGGCGAGAGATGCCTTTCTTTCGGCACAAGCGTTTGCCGAGAACCTCACCCCCACGAGCTGGGGAGCCGCATACACGGGCAATGACCCCCTATTCTACGAAAGGGGTCTTCGTGAGATGCGCCAAAGTATCGACGCCAATTTACTCCTCACGCAATAAAATTGGTGAAAATCGCTTGCATAGAGTGAGCGCCAATCTGTATAATACGATAAGCTTACCTATTTTATATTTACTGTGGTAACCCACTAACCCATTTATTCGTATGCGCAAATATTCGCACGCACAAAAGCACTTGCAAGCAGAGCACGAGGAGGGCAAAGAGCACAAGGCAGAGGTGAAGCTCCGCACGGCGCACCACGTGCTCCCCATACTTGGCTTCATGGCGCCATTTTTCTTTGCGGTAATCTTTTTTGGTGCGCTTGTGGGCTACTCCGTTCAGGGCGCTCAGGAAAATCAGGATGCGACCCGCTTGGCGGAGCGCTCGACCTCCGACCTCGAGGTGGGTGTGACCGACCTCTCTCCGCGTGGTGCGAGTGGGGGGGCATATATTCCTGCGTCGTGCGAGCTTGGGCTCAGCCATCGAGGGTCTTGCAATGTCACTGTTTCTGCTGGGCCGAGCCAGACAATCTATGTGGGGCAAACCGCCCAAGCTGTAAGCTATAGTAGTAGCCAAGCCGACAACTGCACCTATCGTGGAAGTGGTGCACTTTCAGCGGGAAATTTTACTGCCCAAGGCGCAACCTCTGGAACCATTAGACCTGGCGCATTCAATACCACTGGTACGTGGACTCTTGATTTTACTTGCTCTGACTTACCAGTGACAAGGACGTTCGGTGCCACGGTTTACATCATCGTCATTCCTCGACCACCTACGGTCGACAGCCTCTCTTTTAATCCGAGCACAATAGCTTCTGGTGGCTCATCGAACATTGCCTTCTCATCAAGCTATGCCACCGCCTGCGAGGGGCAGGGTATTTTGGTTGGCAACCTCGGCTTTATTGCTGCAGGTGGTGTACCCACGGGACCTCAGTTATTTGACATTGTACAAAGTGTGCGCTGCAGTGGCCCAGGAGGGACCAGCGCATGGAGCTCGGCAACGCTTACGGTAACCCCACCACCTGTCATTGGTACATGTCCTACACCAAACGGTGTGGGGCCAGCCAACTCATGCCCGACGGGTTTTCTCGGTATAAATAATATACAAGGTAATGGTCACTATCATTGGTACTGCGATGGGGCCCCCAATGTTGAGAGTAATGGAAGTGGGTTGTGCTGGTATGTCCCACCTGCGGCGTCTTGCACAGGCACAAGCTACTGGGGGAATTGCGGATACGATGTCTCGGGGCTTGCGAGTGGCGCGTCCGTGGTTTCCACAAACAGCCTCTTTGGATATACCGGCTCCGCCACCATCAGCTGTACCAACGGCACGCAGACGCTCACTAGCCCTACGTGTAACGCAGTGGCAGGTCCCCCACCCCCCACTGTAGATAGCCTCTCTTTTGGTCCGAGCACGATAACTTCCGGCGCTTCATCCATGATTTCTTTCACATCGAGCAATGCCACTGCTTGTGAGGGAACGGGTATTTTTAATGGCAATCTATTGAGGACGAGTATGACTGCGGTAAACACGGGGGTCCAGTTCAGCACCATCGTGCAGCAGGTCCGCTGTAGTGGCCCAGGGGGGACGAGCGCATGGAGGTCGGCTACGCTTACTGTGGGCTCTGCTCCGCCCGCGAGCTGCTTCTTGCCTTGGGGTGGATCTATCGCTGATGGTGCATTTGTTACTGCATATGCAAGTGCTTCAGCAAATCCGTGCCTCAATGAGACTCGTACTTGTAACGACGGGCTCCTAAGTGGGACATACCTCGCGCAAAGCTGCACTCCTCCAGTATCTGGGACACAGTGTACGTATTACGCATTGCCACAATCCGCCCAGCCCACAGGGCCCGCGGCTTGTGCGCGTGGGACATATAGTGCGTGGACCGGCGGTGTGAGCCCACTGTACTGGTTTTGGAACTGTGTAGACGGTACCGAAACCCTTTCCTGTGGAGTACTAAGAGACACGAGAAATTGTCCCATAACGACGATGACTTGGGGGACTCCGGCTATGTGCACGGGAAATACGAGTCTGATAGCTACACACGGAAGTGCCGTCACCGCTCTAGACAATAACTCGCTCGCCATCGCCGGTTCGTATGTCGGCGGAGCAACCTATAGCTGTGTTTCGGGTACACTCAACTACTCTTCTGGCTCTTGCCAACAAGTACTCTGCACAGAGCCTAATGATGCAAGTGGACCCTATGCTGCATGTACGTTCACCTGCGCAAATGGGGGAACACCCTACCCTGCCTGCCCGCTACCATTCCTGCCTGACCTCACTGCGGGGGGTGTCACTCCGCTTACCGCCACAATGAATGTACCTGTTGTCCTAAGTGCGCTAGTGATGAACCCAGGTAACGGCACAAATGCGCCAACACCCGCAGGATTCAATAATTTTTTCCAGCTTAATGGAGTGACGAATATTGGCGTGACGAGCACTCCCATTCTTCTTGGTGGCGCAAGTAGGCGTCTAGGTATCACTCATACGTTCCCCACTGCGGGGAACTATACGGTACGCCTTTGCGTCGATAAGTCTTCAGCGTCCGACCTCGGGCTTATCAGTGAAGGATTGGGAGAGAATAATAACTGTGGACCCGCCACTCCGATCGAGGTATTCAACCCCGCAAACACGGCTTCTTTCACCGCCCCCCCTACGTGTACCATCGGTACTAATAGCAATACTTGTTTTTTTAACTCCCCCCCCGTCTCTTGGACGTCTGCGAATATCACGAACGTCAACCTCTTTCAGGGGGGCGTGTTGCTCACCACGACGGGTGGCGGTCCACAAAGTTATCCTCTTGCCTACTTGTACCACGGCTCGATAGTATTCGAGCTCCGTCGGAGTGACGGCTTCGTGCTCGACATCACCACGGGCACGGCGAGCTGTGGTGTCAATGATACTTGGAATGGCTCCATCTGCGAGCCCCCACCACCAACAGGGTCCTTCACCACCACACCCTCGTGTATCATCCCCGTAAACGGCAGTAGCTGCACCGCAAGCGTTTCTTGGACATCGACTGGGGGCTTCGTGTCTCTGACTGATAGCCCCAGTTTTCCCACTGGCATCTACACATCAACAGGCTCTGGAGCGCAGACCTACAGCCCCATTACCATTCCGCATGGTGGGGGAACATACTATCTCTTCTCGAATGCTCCCCCCTCCATCCCCCTAGATACCGTCGTTGGCGCCGCGACGTGTGCGGGAGGGTCAAGTTGGAATAGTTTTATGTGTGCCCCCATTACATCTGGTGCATGGTTTACCAGCACTCCCTCATGTACCATCCCTCTCAACGGCAGTGGCTGCACGGCAAGCGTTTCTTGGGACTCGGTCGGTGTGTCGAATGGAGTGCGACTCGAAGACGGCTCCGGTGGTATATATACGGGACCAACCTATGGCGCACAATCTAGCTCAATCACTATTCCTTACGGCGGGGGAACATACCGGCTCCGCTCGCTCGACGATTTTAGCATCTCGGACACCATCAACGGCACCGCGACCTGTGCTGCGGGGCTTACTTGGAATGCGACGAGATGTGTTGTACCCACTCCCGTACTCACGACGACGCCGACGAGCCTCAGCTTTGGGGCGGTGCTGCTCGGAAATGCGGGGACGCGTACATTCACCATCACCAACACGGGGGATCCAACCTCACAACTCACGGGCGTTGTCTCGGGCAATGCACTCTTTGTGTGTACGCTCGGATGCACCTATACCGCCCTCACACCAGCATCCCCGCCACACACCGTCACCATCACCTTTACCCCTACCGCACTCGGGCTCGTGTCGACCCCGATACTCTTTAACGGCGCACCAGCACCCACACCGCTCGTAGCCACGGGCAACGGCACACCGGTGACCATCTCCGTCCCCGCGGCGATAAACTTCAGTGGAGTCCCTGCGATAACACCATTTACGCGATTTAAGGATATCAGCTTTACCATCACCAATATTGGCTCGGTGAACTTACCGAATGATACCTTCACGGGCTATGCTGCTCCGTATACATGTGTCTCGGTGGCAACGTGCGGGGCGGGGGGTATCAACCTCACACGCAATGTGGTAAACACTGTCACGCTGCGTTTCCGGCCTACCGCACCCATTACCTACCCACAGCAAATAGGCACACTCACTGGCCAGCCAGCATACTCCATCACCATCGACGGCAGAGGCATCCTCCCTGTCTTCAATGTGAAGGAGCAGTAGGAATTTATGAGAAGAAGCCGAGGGCGCCACTCC
>JAYTEB010000042.1:0-5124 GCA_043735605.1 Candidatus Lloydbacteria bacterium
CTTTCGTCCATTGTGGAAGATTCTCGACTGCAGCCACCCGTAGGTGTATGGGCCGTGTCGCAGTCCCATCGGTGGAGGTCAGGCTCTCACCTCTCCTAAACGTCATAGCCTTGGTGGTCTATTACACCGCCAACTAGCTGATATTCCGCAGGCCGATCACGAAGCGATAAATCTTTACTCTTTCGAGACTATCAAGTATTAGTCCATCTTTCGATGGGTTATTCCTGACTTCGCGGTTCGTTCCTACGTGTTACTACCTCGTTTGCCGGTGATCCCTCACCAAAGACACTTCGTAAAATGTACTTGGTGAGGGACCCCCTCGACTTGCATGCCTTATCCACGCCGCCAGCGTTCATCCTGAGCTAGGATCAAACTCTTAAAGAAAAGTGAAACGAGACAAAAGAAAACACTATATTACTACAGTACTTGCTTCTGCTGTTTCATTTCTGAAAACTTGCATAACTTGATTATTTTCACTCATATAAATTTATCTTGTCGTAAATTTACATGAGTCGTAACACACTATATAGTTTTTTGATTTGCGAGACGTCATAGTCTCCGACAAATTAAAAACGGCTTTTCAAAGACCGTATCGCTCCTCCCGTGAATCACCTTTATACACTTGGTATTTCAGCTCATCTGAAGAACGTACTGGCCATTATACATGCCGACTTAATCAGGTCAAGGTCATTTTGGTGGCTCAACCACATAGCAGTATATGTAGAAGTGTATATATATTTCAAGTACTGTGTATAAGCTGGGGATGAAATAGCTTTTGGTTGAGGCGCAAGATGGGAAAAGTGAAAAATATTCTCAAGCAAAACCCCCAGCGTCGCTGGGGGTTTTGTCTCTGCGGAGTTACTTATTGACGATTTTTATTTGCGACCGCGATGAGTGCTGCGAGGGCCTTTGGAATTGCCTTATACACGTCAGCCCTCAGTATGGTTTGCGAATTCTGGGCGGCCTGAAGAGACTTTATTTTGTCCTCTACCTCCTCCATGTTTATGGGCTCCCCCGCTTCAGTGGCGGCAACAGCTAGAGCGAGGACCTCATGTGCGCTGTCGATATTTACTCCGTCCGCATCTTCGTAGCTACCCACCATTTCAGCTCCAAACAAGTTGTCGAGATTCACCTCATCTTCGCTCGGGGGGATAGGCATTGATTCAGACATACGTAGTAGTTAATTTAACCTTTAATGAAGTAATCATACACTCAAAATACCAATATGTCAAGTATCCTATATATTTTCCTGTGGATAAATGCATGTCTACAAGCAAAAAACGCCCACGAAGGGGCGTTTTTTGCTGTATTTTTAAGTGTTACTTCTTTTTTGATTGCTTTAACGCTTTTTTGCGCTGCCATTCTTCGATGCCCACAAGAAGAGGTGAGGCGAAGAATATCGACGAGTATGTTCCCGCAATAATTCCAATAGCGAGTGTGAGTGCGAAGTTTTTTGTCGTCTCCCCACCCACAAAATAGAGGGCGAGAATAACAAGGAGCACCGTCATGGAGGTATTTACCGAGCGGACAAACGTCTGCTCAAGAGAGTGCCCCACTGTGACGTCAAACTCCTTCCATGTACGCAGTTTCAAATTTTCACGCGTGCGGTCGAACACCACGATAGTGTCGTGGACCGAGAAGCCGAGAATGGTGAGTATTGCGGTGACAAAGAGTACGTCGATCTGCATATCGAGATAAAAGTGCCCCATGGCAATATAGATCCCAGCAGGAATGAGCACATCATGCACAAGTGCTGCGATGGCCACAAACCCGTACACCCAAGAGGATACAGGGTGCGATACTCCGCGAAATGCAAATGCGATATAGAGCACGATGGCGAGGAGCACGGTCAGAATTGCCCAAAGTGCCTTGGTGCGGAGCTCAGCTCCAATGGTCGGCCCGATGGAGTTGAACCGCTCTTCGAGAATCGTTGTCGCACCATTATCAGAGACAACACCCATGAGCTGCTGTCGCTCTGGCTCGGTGAGATTTTTTGTGCGAATGATAAAGCCCTTCTCTCCTGTCTCCTGTAGCGCGGTGCCGGCCCACTTTAGCGTGTCGAGCTTCTCGGAAAGCAACTCGCGCGCTGGCCTGCCCTCAGGATACGATACCTCAAGGAGTGAGCCTCCGGTGAACTCGATACCGAATTTCCATGGAGAGAAAACGACCATCAGCACAAGCGATGCCCCCATCAAGAGTCCGGAGAAAATAAAGAAGAATTTTTTGTATTTGATGATGAACATACGTTTTACTTTATTCCACTACCGAATAAAAATTTCACCATGCGACTGTTACCGCGTGTGCCGAGTGCCAAGAGGAACGTGCGTGTCACCGTAATCGCGGAAAACATAGACACCAAAACACCGATGCCGAGCGTCAGCGCAAAACCTTTCACCAGCGACGTGCCGAACCAGAAGAGGATGACCGCGGAAATTATCGAAGACGTGTTTGAGTCGCGAATGGAGAGCCATGCGCGTGCAAAGCCGTCTTGCATGGCCGTCGTAATATCTTTTCCCTTGCGTAGCTCTTCCTTCATGCGCTCAAAGATCAGAATGTTTGCGTCTACCGCCATACCGATAGAAAGGATGAATCCGGCGATGCCTGCTGCGGTGAGGGTGACAGGAATCAGCTTGAAGATAAGCAGCATGATTGCGAGGTAGATGACGAGTGCGAGAATCGCAACAATGCCAGGGATGCGGTACCAGAAGAGGAGGAATATGGCGACCACGAGGACGCCCACTGCGCCAGCCTTCACACCAGAGTGGAGCGCACGCTCACCCAACGTTGCCCCCACTGTGGCAGTGGAGAGGAGAGAAATCGGCACAGGAAGCGCACCGGAGTTCAGACGCCCCACGAGCTCACGCGCCTCAATGACGTTGAAGCTCCCAGATATTTCCGCATTCCCGTCGAGGATTGCCTCACGCACGGTGGGCGTAGAGATGGGTGCTCCGTCGAGGTAAATTGCTACGCTTTTATTGATATTCGCCTTCGTAATATCTGCAAACATTTGTCTTCCCTCGTCAGTGAAGGTCAGCAGTACTTTTGGCTCGTTCGTTGTCGCATCAAAAATGAGTGATGCCTTTGCAAGCTTCGAGCCGTTCAATTCTGTGTTGACGTAGTTTGGATCAAGGTTGAGGAGTGGCTGTGCGTTCACGTACTCCTGCTTTTGTGCGTCGCTCATCGCACCAGAAGCAAATGCTGCTTGCGCTTCGGTAATCGCTTCCGTGATTGCCGCCTTCTCCGCTCCCTCTGCGCGCTCTGTTTTAAACTCAAGCAATGGTGTCTGCCCGATGAGCTCCACCGCCTTCTTGATGTCCGTCACACCAGGCAACTCTACGATGAGCCGCTGTGCAGGTGTGCCTGAGAGGGAGTTTGCCTCCTCGGTCTGGACGACGGGCTCTGAAACACCAAAGAGATTCACGCGACGCTCGATAACGTCTCGCAGTGCGTCCATTGTTTGGCGGACCTCAGTTGCGGCCACCTTTGTGGTGTCTGCTTCATACACGAGCTGTGTTCCACCTGAAATATCAAGACCGTACTTAAACGGAAACTTTGCGAGCGGAGTGTCTGGCTGCTTTTCTGCAATATAAATAAAATAACCGGAACCTATGCCTGCTAGCAAGAGCAGGAGGGCAATAAATCGTTTTCTCCACATAATAGGGCGATTATAAGCACAATCACACTTAAGAGCAAGTGTCTTCAACACGAACGTCAGTCTCGCGCAATGTGTATTTTGTGGTGAGACGACACAATGTGATTATGCTTTTTCGCGTCACTCGCTCGGAGATGAGAGTGCAGACGTTCTCATCTTCGCTTTCCCTACTGGAACTGTACACCTTTTGGCAATTTCAGAAAATTGCTCAAAAGGTCATGCGCAGGTGGCCCCGCTCCGCGGGCTCCCCATGATGGCCACTTGCTCACTCGTTTAGCGAATAGGGGTGCCAGCAAGCAAAGGATCGAGCTTTCTTTTTTGCGGGTGAGCATTTTGGGATTTTGTAAGAAAAAAAACCGAGGGTGAGCTCGGTTTTGACTTATGGGTGGGGTTTTGTGGCGAGTTGTGCCAAGGTATCGCTCGCTGCCTGACTGGCGGCACGCAGCACATAGACACCGAGATCCCGAGCAGCAACCTCTGGGGTGCTTTGGGGGATGAGTGCCCCAGGCTCTCGTGCCTCTTTTCCCGCAAGAATGACATCGGTGGTGCCCATATGTGCACGCATGAATGCCCCAGTAGGAAAGCCTGTCTCTTTGAGCACTGCACAAGAGAGTGTCTCCTCACTTTTTTGAAGACGCTTGTGGAGACGCTCGACTTCACAAGCCCACTCCTCTGCGTCCTCACGAGAATTAAAGGGCCCGAAGCAAAGTGTTGTGGAGATAGTAAGAAGGGGCACCTCGACCGTAGCATCGAGAATAACAATAAAGGGTGCGAAGGAGAGTATGGATGCACTGCGCATGATATTTCCCTATGAACAACCGAACAATCTCTTTTTGGTCTACCAGAAATGCGTGGCTCGTCAATGGTGCGCAAAAAAACCGCTGAGGCGGCTTTGGGGGAAACGCCGTCGTTCACGGCACTCATTTTATTTTCCCCAGCGTTTTTCCTTTTTTATTTTGCGCACAAAGTACTGATAGCATGCGAGGGCGGCGACCGTGCGGAACAGGAATGCTCCTGCTATGAAGAAAACAGACATGTCGTTCCGAAACCCAAGCACCCCCACCCCGACAGCGGTGCCAAGCACAAAAACAAGGACGATGGGAAGGAAGCTTGGGTTGTGCACAGAATAGTGCCAATAAATGAGTCCGAAAATGAAAACTAAAGGAAACTCAGTTATTGCACCGAGAGGCATTGTCTGCTCTTCGATGGCGATTCGTGGTAATGGCAAAATATATCCCAAGAAAAAAGCAAAGAGCGCGGCGGAACAGAAAATCAGGAAGAGCTGCTTTCCGGTGAAGTGTGTATTCATGGCACTGAACCTCAGAAAAAATCTATACTTCAGAATGCATCCAGAGCAGTCTCTTGTCAACCACTCGTAATGTTTCAATACCTTTGCATCACCCCAAGGTTTAAGATGAAAGGATATGGCTTATACAACAAACCCGAAGATGCCCCGTGTGCGGGGTGATGCA
>JAYTEB010000043.1:0-2137 GCA_043735605.1 Candidatus Lloydbacteria bacterium
GATGAAGCACCCAAAGGACATCAAGATCGAAATTGAGGAGGTACGCAGCCCAGAGTCCAATGCCGCCATCGTAGGGCAGATGGTCGCCGAGGGCCTCGAGAAGCGTATGCCCTTCAAGCGTGTCATCAAGCAGATGCTCGAAAAAGTGATGGCGAACCGCGATGTGAAGGGTGCCCGCGTTGAGCTCTCTGGCCGCCTAGGTGGTGCCGACATGTCGCGCCGTGAGTTTGTGAAAGCGGGGAACATCCCACTCCAGACCATCCGCGCAGACGTCGACTTTGCGCGCGAGAAAGCATATCTTCCGTATGGCGTCATTGGTATTCAAGTATGGATCTACAAGGGTGAAGTTTTTGCTGAAAAGGCAAAGGCGGGAGTCGCACCCAAGGCCGTAGCGTCCGCTCACTCATAATTTCTCTACTACTACCATGTTATTTCCTAAAAAAGTAAAGCATCGCAAGTGGCAGTCCGACCGCTGGAACCGCAAAAAGTATCGCACGGAGTCTCGTGGTACGACGCTCGCATACGGTACCTACGGGCTGAAGGCAGAGACCGAGTCGCGCATCACCTCTAACCAGATCGAAGCAGCGCGCCGCGTGCTCTCGAGGAATGTCGGCAAGACGGGCCGTGTGTGGATTCGCGTATTTCCCGACAGACCATTTACGCAGAAAGGTGCCGAAGTGCCCATGGGTAAAGGCAAGGGCGACCCAAAGGGTTTTGTGTTCGAAGTGCTCCCTGGGCGCATACTTTTTGAAATCGACGGCGTGACTTTTGCGCAGGCAAAAGAGGCTATTAGAAAAGCGGGATCGAAGGTCGCGGTCCGCACACGCATGGTCTCACGCGACCCTGCCTAAATTCCACACATATGAACATCACTGAAATACGAAAAATGTCGGATAAAGAAATGGAAAAGGCTTTGCGCGAAAAACAGGCCGAGGCGAAGCAATTCCGCTTCGACGTCACGGGAGGTCGTGTAAAGAACTTGAAGGCCGGAGGGAATGCAAAGAAGGCGGTCGCACGTATGATGACCGAGATGCGCACACGCAGCAATGCAAATTAATCATGACGACTATGGAAACTAAAACAATACAAACAAAAAAGCAGTCTCTCATTGGCGTCGTGGTCTCCGACAAGATGGACAAAACGCGCGTCGTCTTGGTCACCCGCTATGAGCAGCACCCCAAGTACAAGAAGTACATCAAGGCACACAAGCGCTACAAGGTGCATGACGCAAAGAATGAATTCAAGACAGGAGACCGCGTGCGCATCGAGGCATGTGCACCCCTCTCCCGCCACAAGGCATTTACGGCGATTGAAAAGGTGGGTACACAGGACGTCGAGCAGTACCTAAAGACTCGTGGAGCAGAATAATCAGACAAATATATGATACAACCACGTACTATAGTAAAAATTGCAGATAACTCCGGAGGAAAAGTCGGACGCATCTTCAAGGTGCTCGGCGGCTCGAAGAAGCGCTATGCGGGGCTCGGCGACCTCGTCGTCCTCTCCGTGCAGACCGCAGAGCCACGCAAGGGAGTGAAGAAGGGGGAAGTGTGCCGCGCAGTTGTCGTGCGTGTGGCAAATGCATTCCGTCGTAAGGATGGTTCATACATTCGCTTCGACGAAAACGCAGTTGTGCTCATCGACGCAAAAAATGAGCCACGTGCTGGCCGCGTCTTCGGCCCCATCCCTCGCGAGATTTCTGAAAAAGGATTTCAAAAGATTATTTCCCTCGCCCCAGAGGTCGTCTAATCCACCAAACACTATGCATATTAAAAAAGGAGACAACGTCGTGCTCTTGACTGGAGACGACAAAGGCAAGAAGGGAAAGGTAGAGAAAATCATTACCAAGCGCGGTACGGCGGTGGTGGAGGGGCTCAACATGAAGAAGCGCCACCAGAAGCCTCGCAAAGAGGGAGCAAAGGGCCAGGTCGTCGAAGTGGCGATGCCCATACGCGTCTCCAACTTGGCCCTTGCAGAGAAGCCAAGCAAGAGAAAGAAGTAGATTTTATTAAATTTGTAAACATTGGCGTGTGGGGGGTTCCCACGACGTACTTGAAACAATATGAACGTACCAACAACCAAAGAGAAGGTAAAGTCCGCATATCCGACGCTGAAGGCAAAATATGGATATAAAAAT
>JAYTEB010000044.1:0-5110 GCA_043735605.1 Candidatus Lloydbacteria bacterium
ACCTTTGTAGTCGACGAGATTATGGAGGACCTCGACGACGCGATGGATCCCGATACCCCAAATGATATGCGCTATGGCTGGGCACAGGCATCTCCCGAAGAAGTTGCGGATATCGAGCATGACGCTGCGAGCAATAAGCGTTTTAAATACAGTGCAGCAAAACTCAAACACATCCACGAGGTACTCGGGAAATATCTCAAGATTAATCGCTCGAAATCCTCTTTTGGGGGGCTCTAATTTCCGCACATGAACCCAGACTGTGTTTTTTGCCTTATCATAAACGGAACGCTTCCTTCAGAAAAAGTTTTTGAGGACGATGATGTATTTGCGTTTCTCGACATTCATCCTATAAACCTCGGGCACACACTGGTCATTCCCAAGTCACACCACGAGGACATCTTCACGACGCCACCCGCGCTCTTCCTGAGTATGATGCGTGTTGCGCAACTCCTTGCCCCGCACATCAAAGCGGCCACAGGAGCGGAGGGTATCAATATCGGAATGAATAATGGCAGGGCTGCGGGGCAGCTCGTCTTTCATGCACACGCACACGTCATTCCCCGCTTTACAAGTGACGGGCACAAACACTGGGCTGCAACCTCATACAAGGATGGGGAGGCGGTGGCACTTGGTACAAAAATTCGCGAACAGAACGGAGGATAAAGCCACTTAATCCATCGCACTACGCCGATAGGCGTGAGTTTACTTTATGGGAATGAAAAAACTCCACGCATGAAGCGCGGAGTGATGCTTTAGGTATGCACAATTGGAGGTGGGGGTGGCTTTATCTGGTAGCCAAGCTCGTTGAGGAGTTGCGCAAATGCAGTTAAGCATGCGTTCGCGTCTCCACCATATCCCACTGCAATGCGCACAAAACCGAGAGGAACGGGATGAAATGGAAGTGCTTGCCATTTTGTATTCTTGCTTTGCGCGCGAGCCTCGGTGGTACACCACATATATGTATGGGAACTCCCCAAAGATACCGCCGTGATCGACAATGTACCGTCAGGAATGAGTGGCTCTTTTACCATCATGCTATTTGCGTGATTCGTAAAAAGCACCGCCTCATCCTCGGACGCAAATGCGACAGAAAACACTCCTCCGCCCATAGCACTCCCCATAGAGGAGAGGATGTTGATTGGGTGATTCATCGCCATAAGCGGATAGTGCACACGCAAACCCGCACGCGCAAAGAGCTCCGCCAAGGCGTATGCGCGCGCACTTGCCTCACGCACACGATATGCAATGTAGGTAAATCGGTCTGCAAGCTCCTGTGCATAGGGTGCGTGGAGTACTGCCCCTAGAAACGAAGCTTCGCCCGTAGCGGGGTGTGCCATGTTGTCCATCAGCTGTTTTTTTCCCACGAGCGCACCCGCCAATCCGTCAGACCTTCCGCTCACATACTTCGTGAGACTGTGCATGACCACGTCGGCCCCCAATAGGAGGGGGCGAGCGATGAGTGCGGAGAATGTATTGTCGACGACGAATAGTGCATCATTGCCATGCTCTTTACATATCGTCGCGAGCGTAGCTATGTCCGCCACCACCATATCGGGATTAGAGATGGTCTCCACGAAAAGCATTTTAGTGCCGGAGTGCATTACACTTCGCACCAACGCGTGGTCGGTAATGTCGACGACATGAACGTGAAGGTGCAGTTTGTCTGCCATCATTGCGATTTGCCCGCGCGTCCCACCATAAATACGGCTTGAGACAACAATGTGGTCGCCAACGGAGAGCGTGCTCCAAAACAACGCGAAGGTTGCCCCCACTCCGCTCGCAAATACGAGCGCGGACTCCCCACCTTCCATTTTTGCAAGACAAGTAGACAGGTCGACATAATTTGGGTCACCAAAGCGACCGTACAAATGAACGCCATCTGGTAAGTTTCCCGAAAATACGTTTGATATATCACGGGCATCAGGAAAACGATGAGTGATGGAGCGATAGATTGGCGTATTCACACCCGAGTTGCACTGCGACATGTTGATCTCCTCTGTTAAAGTAACCTCTCCCTACACGCTATCGTGTGGGGAGTCAAAAAGCAAGGCATGATGAGCAATGCTATGGGTAGAGAAGTCTGTCACGTTGGAAATTTCGAAATATGTGCTCACTCATTGGGAAGGAGGAGCACCGAGTACAGGGCAGAAGGTGCCTCACTGTGAAATGCAGAAAGTTGGTCGCTAAAACCAAAGTGCCACCATTCGTTTGGGTTGACCACAAAGCCCTCGTTGTGCATGGCATGATAGAGGATGCGCCGACTTGCGCGTGCGAGTACTTCTGTATCCAGAAGGGCGCGACGCTCCCCTTCGCGCTCAAAATGGTCAGCAAACGAAATCGCGGATACTTCGTCGAACAGGGAGCCCATGAAAACATGCTCCTTCGTCTCACGATGCTGCAGCGTCAGGTCGACTACCCCACCTGTAGCGTGTGGAGGTGGGGAATGAGGGTCAATAGCCTTTTTATTCGCGAACCCTTTTGCCCAATATTTACCCACCTCGTCATTCACGGCCTCCCTACTCCATTCGGGATACTTTTCACAGAGATAGCGCGGCACCCACACGTCGTGAAAATAGTTTTGGACTTCCACGGGGCGATACGCATCAAAAACGAAAAGTTCGTAGCCAAGTACAGCGAGTGACTGGTTTACCAGAAGGAGTCGCTCTAGTATTCCAGCTCTCACATAAAGCTCCGGGATAGATCCTGGTGCGCGATGCATGTATGGAGGATTGTTTGTAGAAAAATAGTAATTTTCTCCCGCAATCCCATGCACGCGCACATCGAGCGCTTGCTCCTGATTTTCCACACTACCTAAGTTGATGGGGTGCTGCCGCGCGCCACGCCGTAAACGCAGTTGGGTTTGATCAGGAATGGGAATTTCGCAAGTATGCATAGCATTTTACATAACGACACCCCATGTCATGCGTACCAAGTACCCAAAGAGTGCGGAAATACTCACCGCGGCGCAAATCATAAAAATGTTCATCATCATGCGCTTGCCCGCATTCATTCCGGAAAGAAAAGCAAGGATATACGACACGAGGAGAATTGCTACACCTGAGGAGAGGATAGAGGGTAGCGCGTTTGTCGCCCCAAAAAGCACTGGGAGAATCGGGAGAAATGCTCCGATAAAATAGCTCCCACCCACCACAAGCGCGAGCGCAAATGCACCTTCGTGGCGTGGCTCGTCGCTCTGTCCTCTCGGGTCAAGGAATCGTTCCTTGTCGTCCTCGATGGCGCGCACCTCTGCTTCTGAGCTCGACGATGCATAGGCGCCCGCAGCCATAGAAATAGCGCCCGCCACGGCGACCGTCGTCCCTGCCACGAGCACAAGGGCGGGGTCACGAAAAGCAATAAAAAAACCAGTAATCGCCCCCAAAATTTCGACCGAGCCGTCGTTGAATCCCAAAAAAACACTACGCACACGTTCCGGGCTTATAGTACGTAGATTGTAGCGTGAGGCAATCCAGTCTTCATGCGCGATCTCGTCGCGCAAAATTCCCGCGACATGTGCGCCGAGCTCCTCATTTTTGTGCGCATTCCATAACGAGAGATACTTACGCATACCAAACACCCTCGTCGCCTCGAGAATGAGGTGCATCCCATGCACCCCCGAGAATCGCGCCAAGACAAGAAGGAAAGAAAGCTTTATCCTTCTTTTTGTATTGAGTGCGGAGGTGGTTATCCCAAAGCACCCTTCCCAAAAAAGAAAATGGCGACGCTCGATCACGATAAGTTCGTCGAGCAATGTCGCGAAGTCGCCATGTGCATAAAGACGCATCCCCTCATAGAGCGTGAGGTCAAATAATTCGTCTAGTATGAGATTCCTCTCAAGCACCCTTGTGTGCGAGTCAATACTCATGTTATCAAGGTGTCCCAGCCTGTTTTGGTGCGATGGGGCCCACACTAGGGGGCAAAAGCCCATCGAGTTTTGCCAAAACTTCTCCCTCCCTTTGCGTGATTTCATCCAGATGCTTCTGACTCTCTAGGACGGAGTGGGAGACGGGCACGATGGCGTCCTCTGCCGCCCATCGCTTTTGTTCGACCTCCTTGCGTGCATCTTCAAGCTTGTGGCGCTCACCTGCAAGCACCTGCTCCTCGTAGATACTGGATGCACCTTCAGATTTTTTCTCCACCTCGTCTTCCGCATGCAGTGCATCCTCTTCACTCTTCGCCGCGTCCAAAAGCAACGCCTCCAAGCGTGCGTGCTCGGCAGTAAACTTTTCGAGCTCAGCCAGCGTGGCACCTTTCTCGTTTTGTATTTGTGCGAGCAGAAGTCCAAGCTCTCTTTGCGCTATCTTAATCCGCAACGCAGCGATGTCACGAACACTTTTTTCTTCCTCCAAAGAAAGTTCCTTAAATGCGCGTTCACTGTCATGAATTTTCTGCAACAAAAGCTCAAGCTCCTCGCTCACCGCCCATCGACGGTGCTCGATGCTCCGGCGATTTTCTTCTTCGGTCCATCGATTTGCTTCAACTGCGCGTGCACTATGGAGGTCTTTACTCGCAAGCCTCTCTTTTTCGAGTATGGCGATACGGTCGACGGAATGCTTTTCTTCTAAAAGAATGGGGGCTATTTTCTCTTCGAGTGTTTTCTTTTCTGAAAAAATTGCGCGCGAGTCCTCCTCGATGCGTAGCCGATCTGCGATAAACTTTTTTAGTGCTTCTTCTTTTTTCGCGATTTCTTCTTCGAAGGTCAGTGGCTCACCTTGTGGTGAGGAAGGTGGCGGCGCGACTTCAGACTGGGGCGTTGATACTGGTACGCTTGGCGCTGTAACACCTTCCACGGGAGGCTCTGTGGGCGGGAGTGGCTTGTGTGGAACGTGAATAGTTGAGTCAGGCGGCATATGCTCCATTATACGCCCCAAAAAATATATTGCCTATCAGATTTAGTGTTTCCCGCGCAAAGAGATACCGTGTATAGTTGTGTAAATGAAGGATAAAAGAGTGATATTCGACGTCATCGTGCTTGGGGGTGGGGCCGCAGGGATGATGGCAGCAGGGCGGGCGGGGGCAAATGGCGCCTCGGTGCTTTTGCTTGAGAAAAATGCAGGGCTTGGGAAGAAACTACTCATTTCAGGCGGAGGGCGCTCGAACGTGACCAATGCGG
>JAYTEB010000045.1:0-5052 GCA_043735605.1 Candidatus Lloydbacteria bacterium
ATGCTACGAAACATCCTCATTGTAATTGGACTTTTGGTTGCGCTCGATCCGTACCTCGGATTCCCGCAGTCGATAGATAGGTTTATCTTGACGACCCTCGGACTCGCTATCGTATTTCTCCTCGCGCTTTCCCGTCGTGGACGCTTGCATCACCCTCGTGAGAGCGAACTCAGTGAGAGCCCTAAAATCCTCCACGTAGAGCGCACGGAGGTAGAGGACTCTCCGCGCATGCACATTGAGCGCACCATCGTACTTGATACAGCAGAGGTGGAGAAAGAGGGCGCCACAGAGACGACGACCGAAAAAAAGACTACCGTCGTGCGCAGGCGTAAGGTAAAGCACGAGTCTGAGCTCGCCACCCCCACACCCCCACAAAGCCCCGCCACTCTTTTGTAATGTATGCAAAACATCCCAATACTATGGTATCTCGCCCTCCCCGCACTTTTGGGAGTTGCACTTTTTGGTGTGGGGATGAATGGAAGCACGCTTGAATACAAAGGAGACACAGGGGGCAAAAAAGAAAACTCTGCGACCGCGACCGCGCGCATTGCGACGAGCACCCAAGTGCCTCCACCTTCGTTTGTCGTCACCCATGTGCCCACCCCCAACCCCGTCCTGGCTGCATACATGACGAGCTGTATTGCGAGCGGAAAGAAGCTGCGTGCACCGCTCACGAACCTCGTGGACACTACTGAGTTGAATGCGCTTATGATCGACATTAAAGACTTTTCCGGAGCGATATCTTTTGAAACCAATGACCCTGCATTTGTCTTAAATAGTAAGGGTTGCCACATCACCGACCTCAAGGAGTTTATTGGCGAGCTACATAAGAAGAATATTTATGTCATAGGGCGCGTGACGGTGATGCAAGACAGCGTCTACCCAAAGACACATCCCGACGCTGCGGTAAAGAAAAAGTCGGATGGGGGAATATGGAAAGATAAAAAGGGCCTCATGTTCATCGACCCTGGAGCAACCGAATACTGGGCGCATATGGTACGTTTGGGGAAAATTTCCTACGACATGGGATTTGACGAAATAAATTACGACTACATTCGCTTCCCGTCTGACGGCAATATGTCGGACGCCGCGTATCCTCGCACTGGCTCCTCCACGAAGTCTGCACAGATGAATAAGTTTTATACCTATCTCGGAAGAGAGATGAAAAAACTTGGCATCCCTATTTCCGCAGACCTCTTTGGAATGACGACGACGAATACCGACGATTTGGGAATAGGGCAAGTACTCGAACATGCGCTCACGACATTTGATTTTGTCGCGCCCATGGTGTACCCCTCACATTACCCACCTCACTTTAATGGCTGGAAAGACCCCAACCTCGTACCCTATGAGCTAATTAAATTTGTGATGGAGAGTGCAGTGCGTCGCGCCGATGCACTCGAGGCAAAGGAGGCCGGTTTTGTGGTCTCCACGGCGACGCCAAAGTTTATCCCCACAGGAAAATACTCCAAAAAACTTCGCCCATGGATTCAAGATTTTGATTATGGAAAGGTGTATACGGAGGCAGATGTACGTGCACAAAAGAAAGGGGTCTACGATGCGGGACTCACCTCGTGGATGAGCTGGGACCCGTCGAACAAGTACACCCCGAGCGCATATAACAAAGAAGGTGAGGCTCCTTGACACTGTATCTATGTAAGGTATAGTAAATCTGGCCCATCAGTTCACACGAGGACTCACCTTGACCCCCAAAGCCCCACCTGATATGGAAAATGCTTTTAGTGAGGCGCTGCGGAACCTTCCGCAGGGTGCCCACCTGATTATTGCTTCTTCTCGCACAATTCCTGAGGAGCATAAGGACTCAATAAAATTTGCCCACGCCCACCAGCTGTATTGGCAAATCCAAGATCTAAAGGATGCGAGCCCAGTTCAGCACCACCCTGTATAGCACACGCAAACCGCACAACACTGCGGTTTTTTTGTAAAAATATAAGTAGGCGGACCCACCCAGTTCTTATTGAAGGGTTGGGGTTTACAAAAAATATATTCATGGTAGATTGGCCCCAGCATTTTCGGTTCTTTTTATTTGAGTATTTGAAAGGTGTGAGATAAATGGAAAAAAGCCCAACAAGTTTTGCGGGAAGCCCAAATTGGTACAAGGGCCTTCGGCTCAATAGTGCTGGTGAATATTTTGGTTCACGCGCTTCACTCTACCTCGACGAAGTGTTTGTCACACACGACAAGAAGTGGATTGTGACACACGTGGCAGGGGGCGAAGTGTCGGTGGTGCAAAACGTATGCCTCCACGCTGGTGCGGAGATATTGAACACTGCGGGAACGCAGCACTCCGCAGAGATACGCTGCTCTGTGCACAATTGGCTCTACGACGTGCATGGCAAACTCCTCGCATGCCCGAAGTTTAGCGCAGCACAAAACAGCACCCACTATCTCGCTCGGCCAAACTTTGGTTTATGGAACGGATTTGTGCTCGGCTACTCCCAAAAAGAGTTGGGTGCACTCGAGTACTTTGGTGCGTCTCTCGGACTGCCGTCAGGATTTCTTTCGGCCGATGCATTTTGGTTTGGCAAAGAGGTCGACTATGCGGTGCCGTACCCTCGTGCGCTGATGAAGATAAACTACGACGACGGCCTGCATGTGGCGAGGTACCATCAATTCTCGTTTGGGCCAATGGCCGATGAGAGCGAATATCTCTGGGAGCTTGGACCAGACAATAGTAAATGCAGTTGCAGCTACAGCATCCAGATGGTTAAGCTTCGCCCCGACCTGCGTGCTCACGTCGAGCGCTTAATGGACCTGCGCAACAAAGAGCTCTCGGATCTCGGCTGGGCGGATCTCCATTTCTGGCTTGAAAGCAAAATGCCCGATATGGAAACACCCATCGATCGCAACATTTTCGCGGTCTGGGCATCGATATATGGCAACGGCTATGTGATGCCTGAGCTCTATCTGGGTGGCCGCCTCCTCGCGCTTTCCTACCTTGTGGAGGTAGTCGACGAGCATGGGATCACGCGGAACAAAAATTATGTGGAGTTCTACCTTCACAAGAGTATTCCTGAGCGTTTCCGTGACAATCTCTTGGAGAAGTTTATTTTTGCTTATGAGCAAAGTGCTCGTGAGGACGATGAGTTGTGCAAAAAGCTGTGGGCGGCACATCGGCGGACAGATATCGCGTTTGATCGCATCGTACACGTCGAGCTTGAGGCAGGCGAGAGGCATTTTCGGCGGTGGTTTCTCGAGCATGCTACCAAGTAGTAATGACAGAAAAGTTGGATGGGCCCCACACGGGGCCTTTTTCTTTAGCCAAAAAAGTAAATTCGTTTTATAATGTATGGAGTATGCCACCGTACGTAAACAACCCCGACAAGATTACCTATTTCGCTGAAACGGACTACCGTTCGAAGCGTATCAAGTTTGGCATTCGCGACGACGATCGCGCCCGCCACATGTATGTCATCGGGAAGACGGGCATGGGAAAGTCTACACTGCTTGAGAATCTCGCCATCCAAGACATCCAAAATGGCGAAGGGGTGTGCTTCATCGACCCGCACGGCGGTACTGCGGAGACCTTGCTTTCCTACGTACCCGAGCATCGCATCAAGGATGTGATTTACTTCGCCCCTTATGACCAAGAATTTCCCGTCGGGCTGAACGTGATCGAAGACATGGGCCGCGACAAACGCCCCCTTGTGGTGTCGGGGCTCATGGGTTCATTTAAAAAAGTATGGGTAGACATGTGGAGTGCGCGCATGGAATATATTTTAAACAACACCATGCTTGCGCTCATGGAGACCCCCGGCACCACACTGCTTGGTGTGAATCGCATGTATTCAGATAAAGACTATCGCAACATGATCGTCGCGAATGTGACCGACCCTTCTGTGCATGCATTTTGGGTCGACGAATATGCAAAGTATTCAGAGAAGTTCGCCACCGAGGCGACCGCAGCGATACAAAACAAGGTCGGGCAGTTTGCCGCAAATCCGCTTATCCGCAACTTGGTCGGCCAGCCAAAGTCGACCTTCGACATCCGCGACATCATGGACAAGCGCAAAATTTTTATCGTCAACCTTTCCAAGGGTCGCATGGGAGAGGGGAATGCCAACCTTGTCGGCTCGATGCTCATCACCAAAATTTATCTCGCTGCCATGAGTCGCGCGGACGTGGGCCCTGAGGCGGTGAAAAACTTGCCCCCATTTTATTTATACGTCGACGAATTTCAGTCATTTGCGAATGAGTCTTTTGCAGATATTCTTTCAGAGGCCCGTAAATACAGACTCTCACTGACGATTGCGCACCAGTATATCGAGCAAATGTCGGACGAAGTACGCGCGGCGGTCTTTGGCAACGTAGGTACGATGGTGTCTTTTCGCGTCGGCTCCTACGATGCTGACGTGCTGGAAAAAGAATTTGCTCCAATATTTCTCGCAGAAGATATGGTGAACCTCGGCTTCGCACAGGTCTACATGAAGCTCATGATACGTGGTATCGGCTCGCAGCCATTCTCCGCAAAGACACTCAATCGCCCACAAATGCCCGCACGGAACTTTGCCGAAGAAGTCGTCAATGCATCACATGAGCAGTTTGCATTGCCGCGCGCAGAAGTAGAGGAAGCCATTCGCAAGTGGCATGAGCCGGTGGTTCCAGTGCGTGAGGGTGGGTTCGCACCCCCTGAGACGAAAAAATACGCTCCAGGGATGCGTCCGACCACACCAGCGCGCCCGACTTTTACCCCGAGTGCCCCACCCGCACAAGTCTTCACTCCATCAACTCCACCTCCACCGCGAGCACTTGTTGTGCCAAGGGCCCCCTATCAGAGTCAAAATCAAAGTCAAACACCCTCCAGCCCCGTACTCGAGGTAAAAAGAGAAATAGTAGAGAGGGGGCCTTCGGTACCCACACCCATTGTGCGCCCCACGCCACCTGCGCCCATGGTTTTCACTGCGAAGGAGAAACCCGCGACACTGCCACAACCATTGCCCCCTTCCACGCATCAGCCGTTTCGGCAGAGCTTCACTGCAGGAGCGGGTCTAGTGGCACAGAAGCCCGTCGCAGTGGAACGCAAAGAAGGGG
>JAYTEB010000046.1:0-2096 GCA_043735605.1 Candidatus Lloydbacteria bacterium
GCATGGATGGGCAGCTCGCTTTCGAGTACTGACGAATGGATTGAGCTCTACAACCCCGACGCGACGACAATCGACCTTACGGGCTGGCGCATTCTTTCCGACGACGGCTCGCCATCGATAGTCCTTTCGGGCAGCATTTTGGCCAACGGATATTTTTTGATCGAACGTACTGACGACAATGCAGTACCTGGAGTCACCGCGGACCTCGTTGCTGCATTTGGCAACGGGCTCTCTAATAGTGGCGAGACGCTGCGACTAAAAAATGCCAGCGACACAGATATCGACGTGGTCGTGGGTGGCACAGACTGGGTGCTTATTGGCGGAGACAATGCGACAAAGGATACTGCGCAAAAGACGAGCAATAGCTGGGTCACCGGCGTGCCTACACCACGCGCAGCAAATGTCGCGCAGGGTGGTGAGGTGCAAGGGGCAAGCACCACGAATACGAGTAGTACTACAAGCGCAGTGACCACAACAAATACAAGCGCAAATGCGTCCTCAGGGGGGAGTGCGATGAGCAAACAGAGCATGTATCCGCGAAAGACCATCGTCGTTGCAGCAGGTGAGGACATACGCGCACTGAGCGGTTTCCCCGTCTCATTTACCGGGAGCTCCACAGGGCTTTTTAATGAGCCGCTTGATCGCGCGACCTACCGATGGAACTTTGGTGACGGAAGTATTTCGAATGGTCAGCTGGTGACGCACCGGTACGACTTTGCGGGGGAGTACATCGTCACCCTAGAAGTTTTTTGGGGGAGCCACCATGAGCGCGACCGCCTCGCAGTGGTGGTGAGTACGCCGGAAGTAGGCATTGTTGCAGTAGAGGAAGGTCCTTCGGGTTTTGTGCGTCTTGAAAATACGTCTTTGCGGGAGGTAGATATTTCCGGGTGGGTACTTAAGTCTGCCGCAGGGTCCTCGTTTGTCTTCCCTCAAAATTCGTTCATTTTACCTAAAAAATCTTTCATTCTTTCCAATGCAGTGAGCGGGATAACCGAAGCCAACCCCACACTTGTGCTCTCCTTTCCTCATGGGGGTATTGCGGCTTCATGGGGAGCACCAAAGCCCACTTTCCCCACCACCGCCACCCCTATTCATACAAATGCATACAGCAAAGCACCTGTGGCATATGAGTCTTCCGCAGCGCCTCTGCAGCAAAAAAAGTTGCCTGATATAAACTCTGGTACAAACGCCGCTGTAAACACGGTGGGATCAACTTCAGCACTCGCCGCAACGATACTGTGGGAAAAGTCTCCGAATGCAAGCACATCGCACTATGCATCGCTCGCTAAGCGGTGGCCGTTTCTGCTCGCTATTTTTGCCCTCTTTGCAGTGGCTGGGTTCGTTATTTTGCGATCACGCGGGGAAGAGCGTACCGTCGATGCTGAATATGCGATCATTGAAGACATAATCGAGGGGAAGGAGAGAGAATAATGGGTTATACTAGAAGAATGCATGTTCAAGCAAAAAAGCGTCTCACGATACTCATCCCTGGTGGTGCGGGTTTTATAGGCTCACATCTTGTGGAAAAGTATCTTGGCGAGGGGCACCGCGTGATTGTCGTCGACAATCTCCAGACCACATGGAAGCCCAAAAATATTGCGCACCATTTTACAAATCCCAACTTTAAATTTATCCAAAAGGATATTATTGAGCCGCTTTCTTTTGGCGAACATCTCGACTGGATCATCAACTGCGCCTGTGCTGGCTCCTACACGAGTTATCAGTTCAACCCCGTGCATACCGTGAAGACCAATACCGTGGGGATGATCAACCTCCTCGAGCTTGCCCGCCTCCACGGCGCCCGCATCCTCCAGACGTCGACATCGGAGATTTATGGCGACCCACTCGTGTCTCCACAGACAGAGGACTACCGCGGCAATACAAGCACGCTCGGACCTCGCGCATGCTACGACGAAGGCAAGCGCGTCGCTGAGACCTTGTGCATGGACTACTACCGCGAGTATGGAGTAGACGTTCGTATTGTGCGCATCTTCAATACCTACGGCCCCAATATGGACCTCAATGACGGTCGTGCCGTTACGAATTTTGTGATGAGCGCACTGTCGGGCAAAGATATTGCAATTTATGGAAATGGG
>JAYTEB010000047.1:0-5013 GCA_043735605.1 Candidatus Lloydbacteria bacterium
GAAAAAGAGTTGTGCTTTTCCGATCTCAAACGGCGTCTCGGCGGTCGTGATGATGGGTGTGGCCTCACGTGCAAGGCGAATGTACACTGGCCCCTCATATTTTGCTGCAGCGAGTGTCGCCTTCTTAGCCTCGATACTATCGCACGGTGAGATGACGACCATGCGCGGTATCATGCGCATCAGCCCCATGTCTTCAAGCGGCTGATGCGTCCCCCCATCTGGACCTACGGAGATCCCCGCGTGTGAACCAACTATTTTTGCATTCACATTATTATATGCAATGGTCGTACGTATCTGCTCCCAATTGCGCCCAGGATTAAACATTGCGTATGAAGAGAAAAAAGGAATACGCCCCATCGCCGCCATTCCAGAGGCAACTGATGCCATCGACTGCTCGCCGATGCCCATCTGCACAAAGCGCTCTGGGAAACGGTTGCGGAAAAGGTGAATCATCGTCGACTCGGTGAGGTCAGCGCATAGTGCAACGACGTTGTGGTCTTCCTCCCCTGCTTGGAGTAAACCCTCGCCGAAGCCTTTCCGTATGGGCGCAGTCTCAACGTCTGCGTCAAAAAGTTTTGGATTGAGTGGTGCAAGGTTCATGGTGTGTTTGTGAATTTAAATTCCAACCGAGTTTTTAAAAAATACAAATATATAAAAAGCACTCATAATTCCCAGTAATATTCCCAAACCTACACGAAAGATGTTTGCCATCGTGTTTTTCTGGAATGGCTGATACAGAACAAACAATGCTCCAAGGAAAAAGGACGGTCCAAGCGCTAAAAGTAAACCAATTAAACCAAGGGCAACGAAACCTGCGCCCTCGAAACTTGTCATAAGTCCAATCCACAAAATTCCAATAGTAACCAAAACAAAATAAGGGAATCTCATGAGAAGCATTCTGGCATCCTCAGGGTAAAATTGCGCAAAGCGTCTAAGATTTAAAATATGCCCAATAATTATCGGGATTCCTAAAAGCAATACATGGATAAAGATATCATTTATACTACTCATGTTCGGATTTGATTAATCCACGCAGCGTGCGGAGCTCGTTTAAGGCCGTTATTCCTTGCTTGTCTTTGGGGACGACGTCTGCGGGGCCTTTGCCAGGGGGGTTGCCGTGCCATTCGAAGCGGCGCTCGGTGAAGTCCACACCTTTGCCAGGGATGGTGTGCGCGATGATCATCGACGGTTTACTGAAAACCGCCTTTGCCTCAAGTATGGCGTCGTTGATGGCTTCCATGTTGTGTCCGTCGATTTCTTGTACATGCCAGCCGAATGATTCCCACTTATCTTTGAGCGACTCGAGCGGCATGATGTCCTCTGTAAAACCATCGATCTGAATGTTGTTGCGGTCGATGATGCCGATTAAATTGTGTAACTTTTCTTTCCCCGCAAGCATGCCCGCCTCCCAGATTTGTCCACAGTCGAGCTCGCCGTCCCCCATAAGGCAATAGTAGAAGCGGTTGGACTGGCGGCCACGCTCCATGCGGTCGGCTATGGCCATACCCACTGCTTGCGAGAGCCCCGAGCCGAGTGGCCCCGAGGAAGTCTCAAGCCCGGGAAGCCATTCACGGTGCGGGTGCCCCTGCAAGCGTGAGCCAAACTTACGGAGCGTCTTGCATTCGTCGACGCTGAAATATCCTGCGTGTGCCATGGTGGCATAGAGCACGGGGCAGATGTGGCCGTTGGAAAGTATCAGGCGGTCACGGTCAGTCCAGTCCGGATTCTTTGGGTCGTGACGCATTGCATGAAAATAGAGCACTGTGAAAATATCCGCCATCCCGAGTGGCCCCGCCGTGTGCCCCGAGCCCGCCTCGATAAGCATCTCGATAATAGTTTGCCGCACGTCGTTCGCACGTAGCTCGAGCTCCTTGATTCGTTCATCGTGTAAATGTTCCATAGGTAGCACTATTGTATAACAGGCGCAATAAAATCACTATCCACAAAACTAAGCTGTTCTCAATCCCTCGACTGCTTCGGCGACGTCATCTCTACCAAATATTGCGGAGCCGGCGACGAGGCGGGTGGCACCTGCCTGCTTCAAGAGTGCCGCTGTTTCCATGTTGACTCCCCCATCTACGGAAATAGGCATATTGGGGTACGCAACGCGCAGTGTGTTCACACGCTCGAGTACACGCTCGTCGAAGGGCTGCCCTTGGTAGCCAATACGCGCGATGCCCATGCACTGCACAAAGTCTATTTTTGCAATATGTGGAAGTATCGCGTCGAGTGGGGTGTCGGGATTGAGTGCAAGCCCGAGCGCAACCACCTTCTCACCACCGATGTCACGTGCACCCTCCTTCCACATGTCATGTGCAAAAAAGAGGTCAAGATCTTTGATGGACTCAATGTGAAAAATGAGGCGCGACGCGCCGAGCGGCAGCCATTCGTCGATATGCTTCTCTGGCTCGCCAATCATGAGGTCTATTTCATAATCGAGCTCTTCCCAAAATGGCATTCCTTCATCCTGCGCCATGAGCGCCACGAAGTGGGGCTCTTTTCTTGTCCCACCCTCTGCATACGGCCAGCTCTTCGACTTCACGAACGCACCATCCATCACATCTATCTGTGCGAGGGGTACATGTGCGTGCACGCGCCCCGCCTTGGCGAGCAAGTCCTCATACGTATCGGGCATTATTGCGGGAATGATTTCTATCATATCTATTGTTTTTGCATTATAACATGAGTAACAGATACTACGGCAAACCTTCGCACACGACGCCGTCTTTGTCGCTGTCGAGCTTGTGGATGTCGTTTGCGCTCCCTCCACATGCATCGAATGTTGTTTGGGCTTCTTTTTGTGTAGTGAAACTCGAGCAATTGTATGTATTTTTGTCACACACATTGTCTCCGCTTGTGCTGGTAGTGACACTGACTGGTGGTGGTGTGGATATTGCGGAAATATTTCTCTGCCCGCATGCACCATCTGCCCAGAGCCCCATCCCACCCTCTTTTGCCATACGCTGTGCCTCCTTGAACTCTCTTTGATATTTGTACGGGAAGTGATACGTGTATTCGTATGCATATCCCTCACGAATCATAAGCTCGTTAAAATTTGTTCCGTCATCCAAAAACACATACGCAAGCATGCGGCCATATTTGTCGCGCGCATCTTGCGACGAGTCCCCTTCGAGGCGCACGCGTACACCAGTGAGGAGCGACTTTGCATTGGCAGACGCTTCTTTACCGAAACACTCCACGGGGCGGCGTGGGTCTACCGTCTCGGGCGTGTTGATGCCAATGAGTCGAAGGGTCTCGGTGCGCCCATTCATGTCGATGGCAATAGTGTCGCCGTCGACAACTTTTGTGACACGGAAATACCCCACCGTTGACGATACCGGCTTTAACGCTATCGACGGAGCGGGTGTGACTGCAGTACTCGTAGCACTAAGCGTACTTCTGTTTTTTTGCTGAGAAAGTGCAAAAAATGACGCGCCGCTATACACCGAAAAAGCAAGAAGCAGAATTATTCCGTAGGTGATTTTCGGCGCGTAGGGGTGCACGAAGTGTGAGGGCGAAGATGATTTTATTTACTTGGCGGCTGCTGCGAGCGGTGCGACGTAGCTACCAAAGAATTGCACGTTGGCTGCAGCGCGGAGCGCTTCAATGTATGGACCTGCCTCTTTGTTGAGCTTCTGCCCCCGCTGTTGTTCCATAATGCTCGCGCGCGCTTCGTCGCGCTTTGCGGAGTCAATCGTAATTTTTGCTTGTGCGATGTACGCATCAATCTCCGCGTCACTGACAGCAATCTTTGCTGCAAGAAGCTTCTCGAGTGTTTGCTTGATCACAATTTGTTTACGGAGACCCTCCTCGGTGAGCCCTTGTGAGGAGAGGAGCATTTCCATTGTAGCCCCCTGCGCTGCGAGACCGACGTTGATATATGCTATTTCCTTGGTCACGTCAGCATCAGTAATGACTATTCCCGCCTTTGCAGCCTCGCTTGCGATAAGCTTCTCCGTGATCAGCGTCTCCACATATGCTCGGCCCGATGAACGCTCGAGTGCGTGCATCACCTCAAATCGTGTGATGGGTGATCCGTTTACCGTCACCGCCAAGACCGATGCCCTGCCCAAATACGCAAGACCGACGACAATGCCGAAAAAGAGTACCGCGGCGAGTATTCTTTTGTTGATGCGAATGGTGTCTGACTTTTTTGCCTCTGCGTGCGAGGCGTGCGAATCGTGGTGTCCCTCACCCCCTTTGTGTGCATGATGCGTTGTTTCTTCAGTATGCATAAAAAATAGTTAGATAATTAAAAACTTGTTCAAGGATATCACGCCGCCACAGTCCTGTGTATAGCACGTATGGTGAAGATATTGCTTTGTTTTTTCGGCAGAGATGCGCTACGCTCTCGTTATGGCTATAAACACCGAACTCCACGCACGCGCCACGCAAAATGTCCGTGACATCGTCCACCTCGCACTCGAACACAAAGAGGGTGAGCGCGCACTCGTGATCTACGACACGCAAAACGGGCTCACAAACATCCTCACCACAGCGTACCGCGAGGTGTTGCCTCATGCGCAATTCGTCGACTTCGACACGGTGACCAAGGATGAGGTCATCGCATTATTTGACACACTACAACCACGAGACCTCGTTGTCCTTATACAAACATCAAGCTTTCGACTCGATGACTTTCGTATTCGGCTCCACCTCTTCAAACTCAAACTCAAAGTCATCGAACACACGCACCTCTATCGAAACCACGAAGAGGTGTGGGATGTGTACGTCGACGCACTTGCATACGACCCTGCGTGGTATCGCGGCGTCGGGCGCAGACTACAAGCGAGGCTCGCCTTGGCAAGCGAGCTTTGCATCGTGGCAGGAGATGGAGCACTCACCGTTACGGGCGGGCTCGAGCCGCCGAAGCCAAACCTCGGGGACTACACTGGGATGGAGAATATCGGAGGGACATTTCCCATCGGCGAGGTTTTCACTGAGGCACTCGACTTCACGCAAATGAATGGCGCGTTTATGGTGTATGCATTTGCTGGTAGCGACTTCTCCATT
>JAYTEB010000048.1:0-4995 GCA_043735605.1 Candidatus Lloydbacteria bacterium
CACACACTTGCAGACAACCAGAAAGCTAAAAAATTACTCAACTGGGAGCCCGAGATACACATTGAAGAGGGTATTGCTATGTTACGGAAAGAGTGGGGAATATAACCTCCCCAAATTCGAAGGTACTCATCATGACAAAGTCGAATAAAAACAAAAAACAAAATCACTCGCTACTTGAGTGGGACGATACCCCCGCAGCCGACTTGCCCGACGAAGTCATTCTCGAGCGCGCCATCCTGCACCCGAGCATCTTTCATGTGCTCGTCGACCGTTATCAGGAAGCTTTTTTGCGTAAAGCAGAGAGCATCATCCACAGCCGCGAAGAGTCTGAGGATATTGTGCAGGAGACGTTTACCAAAATATACTTCAATGCAAGGCGTTTTAAGACTGTCGAGGGTGCGACCTTCAAGTCGTGGGGATATAAAATTCTTGTGAATACTACCTTTACGCACTACCAAAAGTTAAAGAAGAAGGGAGGGAGCTTCATCGAACTCGACCCAGAGTTTTACGAAACACTCCCTGACCCGGCAAACCACAAAGAAGAAGACATCATGCGCGATTATGTTGCCTCCTTTCTTTCAAAAATGCCGACGCAGCTCGCGCGCCCCCTCCAGCTGCATTTCCTTCTGGACTACTCACAGAAAGAGATAGCTGACATGGAGGGAAGCACGGTCTCAGCAGTCAAAACAAAGATATATAGAGCAAAAAGAGCATTCGAGGAGTTACTCGCGGGTGAGAATAAATAGCGACAATGCCGAGGTGTTGTCGACAAAACATACATGAATAAGTCTATCGAACAGATGAATAGTGATTTAACGAAGCGCATTATGCGTCGCGTGTATTTCGTGTGGGGTTTGCGCATGCTCCTCAACCCTGTGTTTTTGAAGTCACTGATCGCCCTACTTTTTCTGTATCGTTCGACTGCATACATTTCTTACACCACAGTGCTCGCCAATCGCCCAGAGATTTCCGATATTCCCCGCAACCTCGCATTTATGCGCGACGCATTTATGCATACTGAGGTTACGTCGGCACTTCTCGTGTTGGGGACACTTGCGGCCATGGCGTGGCTCGCGATGGATTTCCTCAACAAAAAACAACACGCCTATTTTTAAACAAACGAACTTACGTCACGGTAAGGTAAAAAACGCTCAACAGGAGCGTTTTTTGATACTAGACAAATATACCAAGTATGCTATAATTTACATAGTATGTTTTTCACAAGGAGCTACTGATGTTTACACTCGCTCGCACCTTCCCATTTTTTACATTGGCAGTGAAGCCGAAAATTCCCGCCCCCCTCATCCCTGTCCTTGAAAGCTTGGCGCAGGCAGAAAAAGAGGCGCCGATGTCAAAAGTCATTCTAGACTTTCTCTCTGTACACAGGAAGAAAAAGCTCAGCGAACTTTCTGGTGATGAGCTGCGTGCATTGCGTGTGCGCATGGAAAGCATCGTCAAGGCTCTGCATGCACACTCAGCCTCTGTGCTCAATCAGTGTGGAGTGAGAGAGGAGTCTCAGCTGGTAGGCAACAAGCGCACTTTTTATGACGCGGAGATGAAAAAGCAGGCACTGAAGCTCGACCACTACCCCTGAGTATCTTTCTTTCAAAAAACCCCCGCTACATTGCGGGGATTTTTCTTCTACTTTCTCACTAAAGGAGTAACGTTGAGCGAAGGACACAATTTTGATTTTAGTGCAGGCAGACTTTTTGAGAAAACTTGCACAGGCTGGCGAGCCGAGCAGAGGAAATTTTTAGCAAAAAATTATCCGTGTTTCGCAAAAAGTGCTGCCAAGATAAAATCAATATTGGGGCTTGAGCGGCGCGTTACTCCGCCCCCTCCTCTTTTTCTTCTGCACTCCCCGAAACACTAAATGAATCATCCGTCTTCATCTGCTTTGCGATTTCTTTTACAATCTCTTTCGCAATGGCTTTATTTTCTTTCAAAAATACGCGCGCAGAGTCATATCCGCGACCAATTTTCACATCGCCATATGAATAGGATGACCCCATCTTTTTAATGAGCCCGTATTTCTCGCCAAACATAAGCATCTCGCTCTCACGTGAGATTCCCTCGTTGTAGACAAGGTCGAATTCTGCCTGCTTGAAGGGGGCGGCAACCTTGTTTTTCACCACCTTTGCGCGTGTGCGGCTACCGATGACGTCTTCACCTTTTTTAATTTGCGCAATTTTACGAATATCGATACGCACCGATGTATAGAACTTGAGCGCCTTGCCTCCTGGGGTGGTCTCTGGGTTGCCAAACATCACGCCGATTTGCATGCGGATCTGGTTGATGAAAATAACGGTCGTGTGTGTCTTCGAGACGATGGCAGTGAGCTTGCGGAGTGCTTGCGACATGAGCCGCGCCTGCTTGCCCACATGCTGTGCACCCATGTCACCCTCTATCTCGTCTTTTGGTGTGAGTGCTGCTACTGAGTCGATGACGATGACCGACACATTGCCTGAGCGCACGAGTGACTCACAGATCTCAAGCGCCTGCTCCCCAGTGTCTGGCTGCGCAAGTAAGAGTTGGTCGATTTTGACCCCGAGTTTTTTTGCATAGTCTGGGTCGAGTGCGTGCTCGGCGTCGATGAATGCAGCGACCCCACCTTTTTTCTGCGCTTCAGCGACCACGTGCAGTGCAAGCGTCGTCTTTCCCGAAGACTCTGGCCCAAAAATTTCAACAATACGCCCCTGTGGCATTCCACCCACGCCGAGCGCATGGTCGAGCCCGATAGAGCCCGTCGGTATTGCTTCGACGTTTACCTTCGGTGCGTCACCGAGTTTGATGATAGCCCCTTCGCCAAATTTGGTTTGGATAGACTTGATTGTCGCATCGATACCCATCGTGCCACTCCGCTCCGCCTCCGATTTTTCTTTCTTCACTTTTTTTACAAAACCTGCCATAGAAAATATGATTAAGGGGTAATATGTTCGCCCGAAGGATTCTGGTACACAAGCTCAAGCCTCTCTTCCACCTGCTTGCCTTGTGCGTCGCGCGCGGTGAGCCCAATTATATTATAGCCTTCCGCCAGCAACAAATGTTCCGCAAATCGCCCGTCAAGGTCGATCAAGATCTGCCGCCCATTGAGCGTGATCTCCTTCGCATGCGTGGCGACCCCACGGATGAGCACGAGGGGGGACGTCGTGGTGATCCCGTTTTCTGGCTCGAGAATGGTGATCTGCGGCCCCGCAATTATCGCACGTGACTGGAAGTAAGAGTAGTACACTACCGTCAGCAGCAGGAGTGCCACGATCAACGTAGAGAGTGCTTTTTTGAGTGTCAAACGCATACTCTATATATACAGGAGAAAAAGAGGGGAGACTATAGACAAAAACACAGGAGATGTTATTGTGCCACGCAGAGACAAAAGGAGAAAAAAATGGGTATGATACACACGATGCTTGCAATAGTTGCGGGCATGATGGCGAGCGACAGGAATAACGCGACTTTTCTGTTGCCCAGCGGTTCTTCGGGAATCCCCGACGGGAAGCATCGCTCCAGAAGGGGTACGCAAGGCTCCTTTGTTCGTGCCAGTAAAAAGCGCAAACAAAAATTGCGCGCCAAAAAATCAAAAAACCGCCGTTAAGCGGTTTTTTTCTCTTCCTCCTTTCCTCTTCCGCTAGTGGAAGAGAGGGGAGTAGCGAGGATTTTTTGCCTTTTCTATTTCCCCCACCAACCTTGGTGAGAGTGATGAAGGCGAGGCATTCCTTTTTGAGGGGGTACGGACCGCGGCGGCGGGAGTCTTGAGCGACCTAATTTTTAACGACCGTAGGGAGTATAAAAATGGAAGTACTCATAGTGGTGGAAAAAATCAGCAGTTTTTATTTGCTAAACGAGTGAGTGGAATGAGGGTGTCTGAACACTCATTCCCGAGCGAGTGACGCAAAAAAGAGGTCTTCCGATTATCCGTACCCTCAAAAAGCAATGCCGATGGCACGTTATTCGTCCTCTCGCCCAAATCCCTCACTTTTATCATCCCGCTGCAGCACCGTCCGTGGCTTCGCCCCCTCCCCAGCACCAATCACGCCTTTTTCTTCAAGGATATCCATAATGCGTGCTGCCCGAGCGTAGCCGAGCCCAAGCCTGCGCTGCAGGTACGAGGTCGAAGCCTTCCCATCTTTCATCACCAATGCTTTAGCCTCCTCGTATTTGTCGTCCTCTTCTCCGTCCTCACTCTCTCCCGAGATGGCGTCGTCAGGAATCCCCCCAAAGAATGCATTGCGATTTTCTCCGCCCGACACATTTATCTCGTCCCCCAACGTGCCGTCGTAGTGGTCTTTGAGGAATTTCACCACGCTTTTCACCTCCCCCTCAGAAATAAATGCTGACTGCAGGCGTATAGGCTTCGGCATTTCAGCAGAAAGATAGAGCATGTCGCCCGCGCCGAGCAGGTTCTCTGCCCCCGAAGTATCCAAAATAGTGCGTGAGTCTATCTGGGACGCTACTTGCAGCGCGATACGCGCCGGAATATTGGCCTTGATGAGCCCAGTTATTACGTTCACCGAGGGGCGCTGTGTCGCGATGATGAGGTGGATGCCAACAGCACGGCTCATTTGTGCCAAGCGTACAATAGCCGACTCGAGTTCCCGTGGGTACGCGCTCATCAGGTCGGCGAGCTCGTCAATGATGACGACGATATACGGCATGAGCTCCGGTAGCTCAGGCTCTTCACCCTCGGGGATTGCACCGTCCGCCTTCTTTTTCTCATACTTCTCGAGCGCGGGCTGCAAAATAGTCTTATGGTACGAGCCAATGTCCCGCACCTTCATTTCTTGGAGCACGTCATAGCGCCTATCCATCTCTTTCGTCGCCCACTTGAGTGTCAGTATTGCCTTCTTTGCCTCAGTCACGACCGGCGTCAGTAGGTGGGGGATGCCATTATATAGAGTAAGCTCGACGCGCTTGGGGTCCACCATGATAAAGCGCAGCTGCTCTGGAGAGTTTCTATATAATAGAGAGGTGATGATGGTGTGAATAGTCACCGACTTT
>JAYTEB010000049.1:0-4992 GCA_043735605.1 Candidatus Lloydbacteria bacterium
CGCTGAATCCTGAAAATAAAGACGTTGCGAAGATCATCGCAAACATCAAGGCAGGCCGTGATGCACTTGTGGGCGAGTATGTGGCACCATCGCAGCCGGTCGACGACGCACTGAAGGGGCTTGAGGGTGCGAAGGGAACGAAAGCGCAGGGTGAATAAGTCTAAGCACCAAGCAATCACGCACTAAGTACGCATGGACAGATTATTTCGTGCCTTCAACAAAGAGTGGGGTGGCCTTCATGAGGCGGCCTTCCTTCTCGCTGGCACAGCGCTCCTCTCTCAGGTACTGGGGCTTATTCGCGACCGCATGCTCGCAGGCCAATTTGGTGCATCCACAGATCTTGATATCTATTATGCAGCATTTCGTGTGCCCGACTTCCTGTACGCCTCCGTGGCTTCTTTTGTGGCGGTGACAGTACTCATACCCTTTATTCTTGCGCGGACAACAGAGGGACAGGGGAGGGCGGAGGCACAAAAATTTATTAACACCGTATGCACTGTCTTTGTTCTTGTCATGACACTCGCTTGTGCGCTCGCATACATACTGCTTCCACAACTTGCTCACATTATCGCTCCTGGGTTTAGCGTAGACGCAAAAGCAGAAATGGTCAGCCTCTCAAGAATACTTCTCCTCTCACCGTTTTTACTTGGAATTTCAAACTTGTTTGGCGCAGTCACGCAGTCGCTACGGAGGTTCTTTGTGTTTGCACTTGGCCCTATACTCTACAACGTTGGTATTATTATCGGTATTACCGTCTTTATGCCTTCATTTGGGTTGGTGGGAGTTGCATTTGGAGTCGTCGTGGGGGCCGCCATGCATGTACTCATTCAACTTCCTGTGCTTTTTGCCCGAGGGCTCGTCCCTCATTTTGTCTACCCCATCGACCATGGGATAGTGCGGGCTGTTGTACGCCTCTCTATTCCCCGCACTATCGCCCTTTCTGCGACGCATTTTGCGACCATCGTACTCATCGCGCTCGCATCACGCATTGAAGCTGGATCCATTACCATTTTTACGCTCGCAATGAACCTACAGAGCATCCCACTTTCTATTGTGGGAATGAGCTACTCTGTCGCGGCATTTCCCACACTTGCCAATCTTTGGGGGAAGGGGAGTCATGACGACTTTTTTCAACAAGTCGTTACGGCCAGCCGGCACATTATGTTTTGGTCTTTTCCAGCTATTGTGCTGTTTATCGTACTGCGGGCGCAGATAGTACGCTCAGTGCTTGGCTCGGGGAGCTTCGACTGGGGTGCGACGCGTCTTACTGCGGCAGCACTGGCACTCTTTGCTATTTCTGTTGTTGCGCAAAACTTAGTTCTACTCTATACGCGCTCATTCTATGCGATGGGGAAGACGAAGACCACCCTCTACGCCAATGTCTCGGGTGCAATACTCGTCGTACTTTTTGCACTCCTGCTTTTGTACATATTTGCACACAGCCCCACCTTCCGCTACTTTGCGGAGACGCTACTGCGCGTGTCAGACATCGCAGGCACGAGCGTGCTGATGCTGCCACTCGGATACTCTTTGGGTATGATAGCGAACCTCTTTTTCCTCATGCGCATACTCGCAAAGCCATTCCCGCTACTTTTGCACAGCATAAAAAAGGCATTTCTCCACAGCTTCGCCACCTCTGTAGTCATTGGGTTCGTCGCCTATCATGGTCTCCAAGTTTTTGCGGGAGTATTTGATCTCGACTCGTTTTTGGGTATTTTTCTGCAAGGTCTTGCCTCGGGGCTAGCAGGCATTGTTGCAGGAGTCTTTCTTCTGCGACTCCTGGAGAGTCAGGAGCTTGAGGAGGTGCGACTTTCTCTCCATCATAAGTTCTGGAAAGTGAAACCCATCGCGTCTGAGCCGGAAGGTTTGATATAAAAGTGAGTCACTCTGACTTTTCTCAAGACACCACCCTCGGTTGACGTTTTACCTAAGAGTGCTAGTCTTGGTTGAGATTGTATATTTTCAAGGAGTTATAAACCATGCACCATCATCTCCACCTTGAGGGAGCAGCGGATCCAGTGCGGAGATCCTTCGTTTCTATGCTTGCGAAACGAATGGGAGAACGAGTGGACTACCGGAAACAAAGGGATCTCTTTGGTATTGCGTACTTCCTCTGCCCTCTGCTCTTCCTGCTTGCCGTCACACTGCACATTGTCGGAGTAATTTCGACGGATGGCATATGGGGTGCTTTTAATGGTGCAATCATTGGCGGTAGCACTATTTATGCGTTTCTTCTTTTTGAGGATTGCACCACAACCAAGAACTGCATCAAAGAAATCCATAAACTTCACCCCGAAATGGAGCAGACACTCGCATGGACTGCAGAAGGTGAGTGGGCAGATGTTGATACAGAGAAGGAGACGCGGAGCATCCATGAGGGTGATGCTGTGGCGCTTCATTAGCCAAGTGTTTACCGAATACACAGATTGAGCAATAAATAAGGCACGCTTGTGCCTTATTTTTCTTATGCGGATATATGCTAGTATGAACCCTATGTCGAAAAACTTCATCAGAAATTTTAGTATTATTGCCCACATTGACCACGGAAAGTCAACTCTTGCAGACCGCATGCTTGAGGCCACGCACACTATCGAAAAGCGCAAAATGCACGAGCAAGTGCTCGACTCTATGGAGCTCGAGCGCGAGCGGGGTATCACCATCAAGATGCAGCCCGTGCGTATGTATCACGAGCACAAAGGGGAGAAGTACCTCCTTAACCTCATTGACACTCCGGGGCATATTGACTTCTCTTACGAAGTCTCGCGGGCACTAAAGGCAGTCGAAGGATGCCTCTTGCTTGTGGACTCCACGCAAGGTGTGCAGGCTCAAACGCTCACGACGCTTTCCATGGCGCGTGAACACGGCCTCACCATCATCCCCGTGCTTTCAAAGATTGACTCACCCCTCGCGCGGATTGACGAGGTCAGAGAGGAGGTCGTTGCACTACTTGGGGTAAAACCGGAGAGTATACTCCTGGTTTCTGGAAGAACGGGGGAGGGGGTGGCGGAGCTCCTCGCGGCTATCATCGAGCGCATACCAGCCCCAGAGGAGGAGTACCCCGACACCAAAAGCGCGCGTGCGCTCATTTTTGATTTTGCATATTCCAACCACCGCGGGGTTATCCTCTATGTGCGGGTGCTCGATGGCACTATTACGAAGGGTGCCGAGCTTACTTTTTCTGCTGCGAAAGAGAAATTTTTTGCACTTGAAACAGGCTACTTTGCTCCAGGTGAGGTGCCAAAGCCCGACCTTGTGCATGGTGAGATTGGATATATCGTAACGGGGGTAAAGCGCCCGGGAGTAGCGGCCGTAGGAGATACGGTGACCTTTGCAAAAAACCCGCTTCCTCCACTTGCGGGCTACGGCAAGCCCCGCCCTGTGGTGTGGGCGTCGGTGTACCCCGAGAGTCAAGACGACCTTCCGATGCTCCGTCAGGCACTCGAGCGGCTTCAACTTTCCGACTCCTCCCTGACATTTGAAGAAGAGGCGTCGGGCAATCTCGGGCGAGGATTTCGCTGCGGATTCCTTGGGATGCTCCACCTTGAAATTATCACTGAGCGCTTAAAGCGCGAATTCAATCTCGAGCTTGTGGTGACCACGCCCACCATCACCTACGAGATTACTGATGCGCGTACAAAAACGGTAAGTATTATTTACTCACCATCGCTTTTCCCTGACGACGGACAGATCGCCTCTGTGCGTGAGCCGTGGATAGACGCGGAAGTTATCCTTCCTCCGGATTACGTCGGACCTGTTACTCAGCTTCTCTTTGAGCACGAGGCGGAAACAGGCAACACGGACATATTTGGAGAGAATCGTTTCAGAATAGAATTTAAGATGCCACTCCGTGAGCTGATGCGCAGCTTCTTCGACAAACTTAAATCGGTCTCTTCGGGGTTTGCCAGCCTCTCATACGAGATTTCTGGATTTCGTGACGCCGACGTGACTCGTCTAGACATTCTGGTGAACGACGAAATCGTGAGTGCGTTCTCTCGTGTAGTGTCGAGGCGCCGCGCACAAGAAGAGGCCGAGGGTGCGGTAAAAAAACTAGCAAAGTCTATGCCCAGACAAATGATTGTCGTCAAAATGCAAGCAAAGGCGATGGGTCGCATTATTTCCTCCGAACGACTCTCTGCGCTGAAGAAAGACGTCACGGGATACCTCTATGGTGGTGACATTACGCGCAAAATGAAGCTTCGTGAGAAGCAGAAGAAGGGGAAGAAAAAGATGCAAGAAATGGGGACGGTCAATATCCCCGCAGATGTGTTTATCAAGATGATCCGCTCTGACGACTAGCAAGTAAATCCTCTTTTGGAAGTGTTAAAAACTTTCGTTTTTGAGTGCAATACGAAGGTTTGGATTGAGGTGGTGTTTGAGAAGCTGTATTACCATACTGTTTCCAAACCCGCAGAGTGAAAGGCGAGTAGCGCCTCAAAAATGAAAGTTTTACAGGAAGGCGGGGAGATAGAGGAGGAGCATGCTCGCAATCACGAGTGTGCCCACCACCACTCCAATGCGATGCATCCATTTTTCGTATTTCTTGTTGCGTAGGAAAATCATGTTTTATCTAATTATTAATCGTAGTATACTATAATTATGCTCGATTTCAAGCAGAAAAACAGGTTTCGCCGTGCACTGTACGCAAAGCCGACAATCATCTGCCTTATTGCGATTTTGGGGTTTATGGCCAAAGGCGCATGGGGAATGTATGAAAAAAGCGCGACTTCAAACACCAACAAGGAAAGGGCACAAGAAGAGTTGGGGGCGCTACTCGCGCGTGAAAAAATACTTAACCAAGATATCATTGATCTTTCCTCCGACCGCGGGGTGGACGAAAAAATACGTGAACGATTTATGGTCGCCAAGGAGGGGGAGAGCGTAATGGTCATCGCCAACCCAAAAGTAGAGAAAACTTACACCATAACAGTGAACGACGAAGATGCCCCGTAGTGGTCTCCGTCATTGTGTGATTTTCAAAGCATATTATACTCA
>JAYTEB010000050.1:0-13070 GCA_043735605.1 Candidatus Lloydbacteria bacterium
GACGACACACTCGCACCGAACGGCGCCCATGTGATGAATATTTTTCTCCAATTCGTGCCGTACGATCATCCATTCGGAGATTGGCAAGAAGAGAAGGAGGGATATTTCCGAAACGTGGTCATACCGCTTTTGCGCGAATACATTTCAAACATCGACGAGATCATTGTGGGCGTGCAGATTTTGACCCCGCATGATATTGAACAAAAATTTGGAATGGTGGGGGGCAATATCTTCCACGGCGGCATGGGGCTCGGCGCATTATTCTCACTGCGACCAGTGTGCGGCATGGCAGACTATCGCACGCCAGTAAAAGGCCTCTATCTTTCAGGGGCGGGCACACACCCAGGCGGAGGAGTCACTGGTGCATGTGGGTACAACGCCGCCCGCGAAATCCTTCTCGACATTGGTTAATTGGCTGATACGGAAGGCAGCCTTCCGTATCGCAACCCCAAGCTTCGGCGAGGGGTTGCTTTTTTTTGAAATACAGTGTGTAATGCACAGATAAACATATGAGCGAACTGCGTGTGGAAAATTTGACGGTGGAGACTGGGAGAAAAACTGTTGTCGACGGGGCTTCTTTTGCGCTCGCGTCGGGGGAGGTGCACGTGCTGATGGGCCCTAACGGCTCTGGGAAGTCCTCGCTTTTGAATGCGATAATGGGCCACCCGAAGTATCAGCTGAAGGGTGGGGCGATCATGGTTGATGGAGAAGATATCACTACACTTCCTACAGAAAAAAAGGCACGCGCAGGAATTTTTCTGTCGCTCCAACACTTGCCCGAGATTGCGGGAGTGACACTCACTAACTTTCTTTTTCGTGCACACAAGGCAATAAAACCCGAAGACGAAATTACTCCGCTCGATTTTTATAAACAGATGGAAGCGAAGGCAAAAGTGTTCGGCATCGACCCGACCTTTCTGCGTAAACATTTAAATACTGGACTCTCTGGTGGGGAAAAGAAGCAGTCCGAAGTACTACAGCTCATCGCACTCGAGCCGAAGTTTGCACTCCTCGATGAGATAGATTCAGGTGTGGACATTGACGCGCTCAAAAGAGTGTTTGCCGTCGTCGAAGCCCTGCGTGCAAAAGGTGTGGGGTTCCTTCTCGTCACGCACTACAGTAAATTGCTTGAGCATATTACCCCCGACCACGTGCACGTGATGAAAGACGGGAAGATCGTTGCATCAGGTGGGGGAGAGCTCGTTCTAAAAATTGCCAAAGAAGGCTTCGAATCAATCGTATGAGTACAGAGATCACCAAAGAGGCGGTCATCACGGCACTAAAGACCGTAGAGGATCCGGAAATACATATCGACATCCACACACTCGGGCTGATTTATAATATAGACATTAACGATGCGGGTATCGACATTCTTATGACGCTCACCACGCCATTTTGCCCGTATGGCGACCAGATTGTTTTGTCCGTCGAAAAGTCCCTCAAGCACTTCGGCGTCGAAGTGCGCGTCGACCTGACATTTGAGCCAGAGTGGGTCCCCCCAGAGGACGTGCGCATTGCTTTAGGGATATAGGTGTTCTGACTTTACAAAAATACTTGACAGGAATATAAAATAAGCACAATGTAGAAACTAGCACTTCGTTCGTTCACATTCGTGTATTTGCCATAGCCAAGAGCTGCTCAGTGTTGTGCATTTCTTGGCTATGGCAAATCTCAATTTCGAGAAGCCACCGCACTCGCCCCTCGCAAGAGACGGCGTTCATTCTGGAGAATCCACATGAGCACAAGTATGACTTCCGGTCAGGTAATCAAGTACATCAGAACAGCAGAGGAGCAGGGCGCGACAGTCGAGAGTATTCAGCGTGCGTACGAAAGCGGCATCATCGCTGCTGCGCTCAACCCCGCCGCAGACTTCAGTCGCATGCCTGCGATCATGGAGCTCCTCGGCCTACAGCTAAATTATCGAGGTGTTTTTAATGGGGTCAGCAGTGAAACCGACATCAGCGACTACGGCTTCGTCGCCAACTCAGCTGGTCTCACTGGGCAAGGCTTTATCGTGCATTGGGGGGAAAAGTTCCGTTCAACTAGCACCGCCAAGGACGTCGTTGGGCGTACCTGTTTCCGCCCCACCTGGCATGAGGAGTATCGCATGCAAATCCTCTTTGGTGCCGACTTCTCGAATGACGACCGCCACAAGTCGAAGATTCTGGCGGAAGCAACTCGGCGTGGATACCGCACTCTGCCCATCGAAGCTGCACTTCTTCTCCGCGAGGCTATATCTGACGACATCCTCAAGCGGCTCGGCCTCTATCGGCTCATTGGAATGCATGAACCCGTCCGAGACTCTAGTGGGCGCCAAAGCCTCCTTGGTATCAGCTCCCAGAACGGTAGCTTCGTAATTGCGTGCGAGAGTGAGCGCAACGGCGTCCCATGGCTTCGTACAGACGGATTCGTTTTTCTGGGCCCGAAAGCTTGATTTATTAGTTCCCAAATTTCGTCAGTTCACTATTTTGACCTCCTCCGCCCTTGCGGAGGATTTTTTATTGCCGCTACTTTGCTGTAGGTGCTTCGATGACGAGGCCGAGGATTGTTTTTACATTTTCAAATGGGTAGGCTCCGTTGAGGGGGAGTTGCTTGCCCGTCTTTCTGTTCCAGACGATAGAGTACGGCGTACCGCGTACACCAATGTTCGCGCCATCCTCGAAGTCTTTGTTCACGCGCGCTGCGTGCCTACCGCTTGCAAGGCACGCATTGAATGCTGCTGCGTCGAGGCCGACCGCCGTGGCAATTTTCGGAAGCTCCGCCGCGTCGAGGCCGTTGTTGGCTGGAGTGACCTCGTATAGACGGTCGGTATATTTCCAAAATGCTGCGTTGCCTCCAAGCTCGCCAGCACATTCAAGTGCTTCCGCCTCCTTGCGTGCCTTTGGGTGCAGCTGGTCGAGAGGGAAGTGGCGATAGACCCACGCGACTTGGCCTGACTTGCCGTACTGGTCCATCACCCTTAGCATCGTCTCGTGGAAGCGCTTACAAAATGGGCACTCAGTGTCGGAGTATTCGATGATGAGCACGTCGGCGTTTGGGTTCCCGAGTACGTGGTCGGTTTCTTTGAGGGCAAGGATTTCGACGGGTGCTTGGTCGGTGTCCGCCCCAGCTTCCACGCGCGAGGGTGCTTGTGCGGCGGCGTTCGGCGCAACGGCCTTTTTTTCTGAAAAGACTATTGCTCCGGCGACCAAGAGCCCCGCGAAAACGATGGCAATAGGAATACTCAAGTTATCACCCGCTTTCTTTTTTGCGGCAGTGGTTGCGTGCTCTGCTTTGTGCTCGTGTTGCTCATGTTCCATAGTGTGTCGTGCGTGATGAATGACTAAATTTATAGTGAAAGTATAGCACGCCTCAATCGACTAGGAATCTGTTGACAAATAAATAGTTTTATGAATAATTCGTACAGCCCTGTTTTGTTTATATGTACGTAAGGAATCTTTATGAGTTGCCCCAAACCAGTTTCTGAAACGTCTTCGCCGCCAGCCGCCCTTGGTGATGAAGCCGAATTTTGCGTTCTTTGCTCTCGTAAACTTGGCTTCTCATCCCTTTTGCATATCAACTCGCCTGTGCGCCAAGAAGGCGGTGCCTATTACGTCGAGGGTGGTGGGCAAGTGTGTGCTTTGTGCGCCGTGAAGTAGGTGTGGAAATATTAAAGCCCGCCGCATTATCAATGCGGCTTTTTTGTACCGCAGAGGACGAACTTCTGTAGTTTGTTGCTTATGTGGCACTACTCTATATAGTATGTATCTATGCAGAGAAACTCTAAACCCAAGAAGAAGTCAGGAAAACTCGCTCTTCCTCCAAAGACGACAAAGCACTATAAGCCCCACACGGCATCGGGTACACGCGTGGAGTTTCGTCGTGGAATAAAGGGGACAGACAACATCCTCTTTGACGGCCGGCCACAAGTGGCATTTGTGGGGCGCTCGAATGTGGGGAAGTCCTCGACGATCAACGCCATCCTCGGAGCCGTGGTGGCACGCACCAGCTCGACCCCAGGGAAAACACAAGAAATAAACTTTTTTGAAGTGGGCGGAAAGGGGTATTTTGTCGACCTTCCCGGCTATGGCTACGCACGGATGACGGACGAGGCACAAGAAAAGATTCGCAAGCACATCGCGTGGTACATCACCGGAGGGGAGGCAAAACCAAAACTCCTCGTACTTATCCTCGATGCACGGGTGGGAGCGACCGAACATGACCGCGAGCTTATTTCTCTTGCAAGGCAGGAGGGGCACCCACTACTCATCATCGCAAACAAGATAGACAAACTTTCTGGTAACGACAGACCGAAGGCGATGGCGAATCTCGTCGAGGAGTTTCCTGACGCCGACATCATCCAGTTTTCCGCGGCAAAAAAAGAAAATGTGACTGAGGTGCGGAAGTTCCTCTTTGGAGTACTTGGTGTAAAGTAGCCGCACCACTAGAGACTGTGCATAACTTCTTGCACGTTTTCGTGCACACTCCTGTATAATACGCTTACGTTTTACGTATGACGTATCAACCACACGACACATCGATAGGAGGAAAAATTAGTATCATCACGACACTCGTCGGCGTGAGCATACTTCTCTTGGCGCTCGTCATCGACATACCAAGTGCACGCACTGCACTTGCAAACAACGCGACGACGTCCGTCACGGTGCTCAACACCCCCCCACAGTGGAACAGCCTCTATGGTGACGCACAAGAAAGCGCGGGTTCCTCTACCTCAACTCCGACCAACTCGGGCTCCATCGTCACATGGCTCGCCTCCGCGACGGACTCCTCCAACGACAACTACTACCTGCTTATTTGTAAGGCTGCAATAGCGGCTGTGCCCCTAAATGGTGGTGCACCGGAGTGTGGTGGTGGCATCACCAACCGATGGATTCGCTCTGCTGCAGTTGCCTCCAACGCCACAGCGACTGCGGCAACCACTACGACCGAGGGAACAGGTTCACAGTTCCTTGCTGAGTTTAATAACTGGTTTGCCTATGTGTGCGACGGCAACACCGTGGGTGCAGCGTGTAACCCCACCCCAAAGTCGGGAAGCGGTACTACGGGTTCGCCGTTTGTCGTGAACCATCGCCCAACATTTACACTATTTGTCGATACATCCCCAGCAAACCCTGGCGCAAGTGTTTCTTGGTATGCGACTTCTTCCGACACAGACACTTATCAGGGCACGGCGACAGACACGGTGCAGCTCTTTGTTTGTAGGCTTGCAGACTTTACTGGTACTGCATGTGGACCAGGAGGGACATGGGGTACATCTCCATTTGCCACTGCGACACCGACGACAACTGCCACGCTCGCCAACCCAGAGCCTGATGGAACATTTGGTGCATACGGGTACGTTGTCGACGCACATGGCACACACGCAGCAAGTGGTGGCGCGCAGGGGACGAACAGCTCTATCGTCATCAATAACGTTAACCCGTCGATAGCGGCTGCATCGGTGAGCTTGCTCGACACCGACGGTGTAGGCAACCTCACGCTCACGGGCATCGCCACGCAGACACCCGGATTTAGCGTGCAATACACCGTGACCGACCAAAATAGTTGTCGTACAGCATCGACTACAAACGAGATTGCCTCAGGGCTCATCAATGTTTATCGCTCTGGCATCACCCAATCGGGATGTTCTCAGTCCTCACAGTACAATGCAAATAACTGCTATCCTGGTGGTGCTGCGACGACATCCATCGCTTGGTCTATGGTTTGTACTGCATCGTCGACCTCTTGCTTGGGAACTTCAGACTCTGACCAAATTTTTACCTGCACATTTCCGCTCTGGTATATCGCTGACGCAACAGACGGCAACGGAGTGCCGCTCACAGACCCTACTTTTTTTGCACAAAACTGGCTTGCTTCTGCGCAAGCGGGCGACAACAACGCTGCCTCAAGTTCCCTCGTCGAGGCCACAACGGGAACAGATCTCACGAGTTTCTTAGCTTACAATGTCTCCACGACAACGATTGCCTACGGAGGATTGCAGCCTGGGCAAGATACGGGCACAGTTGGTAATACTGTACTCGACCGCACTGATGTCCTCGCTGCGGGAAATGTGGGGCTCGATGAGACGCTTTACGGCGTAGATATGTGCCCAGGATACCCCGCTGCTTGTTCAGGAAATGCCACATCGACAATTCCCGTAGGCTCACAACGCTACGCCACCTCTTCTATTGCCTACGGAACAGCAATATCGCTTCTCGTGAATCCTGGCGCCTCATTCCTCACCCATATCACAAAGTCCACTTCTACGTCAACTCCAAGCCAAGTGACGACACACTGGGGTATCGCAGTACCTGCGGCTATTACACTTTCAGGGGACTACTTGGGACAAAATACTATCCTCGGTATTATTTCCCAGCGCTCCTTCTGGTAACAGTTTCTCGTAAATTTGGCGTACTGCGGATTTTTCTCCATCAACATAAGTTTCATTCCATGGAGTGGAAAATCGAAGTTGAAATCTAGCTTGAGACTACGGGCACAACATTTTTTTTGAACGGAAAAATGTACCACTGCGAGAACTTGCGCAGGGAGGGGCGAGCATGCTCAACTCATTATTTCATTTTCTCGAGAGCGAGTGGGCTGCCTCTTGAGAGACTACGCAGCCTGGCGAGGCGGAGTCTGAGCAAAAATTTAGCAGAATTTTATGCGTGCTCTCAAAAGGCAACCCCGAGCGGAGTCTTATCCACCTCTCATCCCCAACTTCCTCACTTGCCACAAGGTGTCTTTGTGTCGACATGTTACAATATTGGAGCCCTATTATTATGCACATCATGCACAGAAAACGAGGGATATTTTTCGCTATTTCTTTAGCCCTTCTTTTTGGAGGATTCGCGAATACTGCCTTCGCGGGTTTTGGTATTACTCCACCATATGTGCACAACGATACGCTACGCCCTGGAAGTGAGTACTCCCAAGAAATAATCATTGTGCGGAGCGACCCCGTCGAGGACCTCTCTGCGGAGCTCAGTCTCAACCTCCCTGCCATTGAGCAATGGTTTTCTTTCGATCGCGGACTAAAGTTCACGCTTCCAAAAGGGGAGACGCAGGTGAAAATTCACGTGACGGTGCGCGTGCCCGACGACGCGAAACTCGGTGCATACAATGGAAATATTCGCATCCGTACTTCCTCCCCGCAAGAGCAGTCGACCGGCGTCTCCATCGCATTGGGTGCGCAGATAGACGTGCAGCTGAATGTGGTCGATAAGATTTTTGATTTTTCTGTACGACGCGTCGAGCTCTTTGAGGCAGAGCAGGGGCAAAAAAAATTCTGGCTCGATTTTCCTGGAAAAATTAAATTTGCCATGCACATAGAGAACACAGGAAACGTTCCCTCAGCACCCTCAATGGTTTCGATGAAGATTTATGACGTCACGGGGCAGCAGCTACTTGAGTCCTCAGAAAGCACGAACGCCATTGAGCAGATTCTCCCATTTGATACCAAAAAAGTGATCGCATATTTGCCCACATGGCTTCCACCGGGGGCATATCGCGTGAAGTATTCTATTGAAAAAGATGAAAAACGCAACGCACAGCAAGGCGAGCTTGCGCTCTCCATCCTCCCGCTCGGCACTATTACGGGATACGAGCAGTACGGCTTTGAGGGGCTCACGCTTTCGCAGCAACTCACCATCCTTGTTCCCTCGGGCGTGCTCGTGCTGCTCATTGCTTCCTTTATATTTTTACGTGGTCGCACGAAGGGAACGCAGAAGCCTCGCCGCACAAAGGAACACTCTGAAGACCCGCCACCATCACGGAGGGTAGATCGGGAAGATGTGCGCCCCCGCCCACGCGCGCTCTCGGGTAATGGTGTTGTCGACCTCTCCCGTCGACGCTAGTCGATCTACTGAGTATGATCGAACACATGCACACACAGAAATATGCGCTGCGGAAAATTTTAAGTTGGGTAATGAGCACCGCACTCCTGCCCCTACTCTTTATATTTTCAACGATATTCGTCGCACCGCTTTCGGCTGCGGCTGCTGTCGCAACCACCACCATCATCGTTTCTATTTGCGGAGACGGTTTGCCAAACCCTGGAGAGGTTTGTGATGATGGGCTTTTTAATGACGGCGCATATGGCTCGACGACAGCACAGCGCCGATGCAACGCAAACTGCTCGGCATACGGCCCTTATTGTGGAGACAGCTCTCTGCAGGCGCTGTACTTGGAGCAGTGCGATGACGGAAATAATACTAATGGAGACCTCTGTAGTGACATTTGTATTCAGGAAACCCCCCCCATCTCAACGACCACACCCCCCAACCCACCCCCACCACCACCCGCAGGTGGCAATGGTGGAGGCGGAGCATTTAATGGCGTCACGCCCGTGCGCGCGCAAACACGCGTAGTACTCGAAGGAAAGGCATATCCTAATGCTTCGGTGAATGTGCTCAAAGACGGCACTATAGTCGGGGTGATACAAGCAGACAGCGCAGCCGACTTTGCATATGAGACATCAAATGTGACTCCGGGGCCGACGACATTTGGCTTTTGGGCGACAGATGCCCGTGGTGTACGCTCGATTACTTTCACGACGACATTTCAGATCACTCAAAATGCCGTGACAACCGTTTCAAACGTATTCCTCCCACCCACAGTCGACCTCACTGCGAAGAAGGTGAATATCGGAGACCTTCTCAGTGCATCGGGCTCTACTGCCCCCACCGCACGGGTGTTGCTCTATGTAGACAAAGAAAAAACACCCCGTGCGACGGCCACTTCCTCGTCTTCTGGGCTCTGGGGCGCAAGCGTCCCTCTTGACGGGCTTCAGGATGAGGCATTCCATGCGATTAAGGGAATTTTCGAACAGCTTGGTGGTGGCACTCAGGCGAAAAGTGGATTTAGCCAGTCGCTGAGTTTCTATGTTGGCACGCGCGACGTGGCTACTCCGGGGAGTGCTGACTTAAATGACGACGGAAAGGTAAACTTGGTTGATTTTTCTATTCTCCTCTTTCATTTTGGTACCGACCATGCCATTGCTGATTTAAATAGTGACGGGAAAGTAAATTTGACGGACTTTTCCATCCTCCTCTTTAACTGGACCGGCTAAGCTTTCAAATTTTGCGAATTTCAGGCTTGGCTTCAAGCGCAGGTCGGAGGGATGTACTTTGAGTACACCCACCCCGACACTGCGCACTCGCTGTACCTGAACTTCATCAAGATTTGAAAGCTTAGCGCAAAACTTATAAATGAGGTACACGTCAAAATTATGAAAGTTTATATAATTGTCGGATGATGGGGATTTGGGGTACAATGAGTATTATGCATTTGCGATTTCTTCAACGCTTTTTTATTTCAATACTACTTGCAGTCTCTCCGGTTTTTCTTGCACACGCCGCCACGCTTTCCATTGATCCTGCGACGGGGGACTTCGGCCCAGGGGATACATTTGTGCTCACGGTGCGGCTCGACCTCGCACTCGATGAGTGTGTGAATGCCGCCAATATCGCACTCAACTACCCATCCGACTGGATGAAGGCATCTGCGGTGTCGAAGGGGGAGTCGCTCCTTACGTTGTGGCCCGAGGAGCCGCTCGTTCTGCACGAGAAAGGCACCGTGAGTTTCTCAGGTGGAATACCTGCTGGCTACTGTGGGCGCGTCGAGGGTGACCCAGGAAAGACAAATATTTTAGGAAAAATAGTCTTCAGTATCCCAGGGAACATGATCGGTGGAAAAACAGCAACAGGATCTACTCCACTCGAGCTTTCTTTCTCGCCGGACTCCGAAGTGCTCGCAAACGACGGCTTCGGTACACCTGTGCCACTTGCACTGCGCGGGGGAGCGTATGTGCGCACACTCACTTCGTCGGGAAAGGGTAACGAATGGCTCGACATCGTGCATGGCGACGACCTTCCTCCAGATATTTTTACCGCCGCACTCATCACAGATCCGAAAACATTTCAAGGAAAATATTTTATTGTATTTTCTACAGTCGACAAGCAAAGTGGGGTCCATCATTATGAAGTACAAGAGGACGATCCCGCACGTTTCGGTATGGTGCGAGGGAAGGCTGGCGAGCAGGCACTTTTTATTACTGCAACGAGCCCTTATGTGCTCCGCGACCAAGAGCTGGGGAGCCGTATTATTATTCGCGCCATAGACCATGCGGGTAACGTCCAAGAGACCATTCTCCCACCAAAGGACGGTCTCGGTGCATCCAACACGAAGGCACCTGGGGGCCGCGTAAGCCAAGTGTGGTGGTATGCGCTCGGCGGAGTGCTCCTCGCACTCTCTCTGGTCATCGGCGTACGCATACTGAGGAAGGGCACATCCAACGCTGAATAATCGTGAACTTACCACTTAAAATATTTTCATATATGCGCATATGCATTGTTGCGCTCGTACTACTTTTTCCGAGCATATCAGCTGCCGCCGATGCAACGATGGAGCTTTCGCCGAGCGTGGGGACATACAGTGTCTATGATGACGTCGTGCTTCAGGTGCTGGTCTCCTCAGATGACCAGCTTGTGAGTGCCGTCGAGGGGCGACTCTCCTACAACCCCAAAGAGCTCACAGTGACACGACTCACAAAAGATAAGTCAATCGTTACTTCTTGGACACAAGAGCCGACCGTTGATCGCGAACTCGGTACGATTGTTTTTGGTGGCGCGCTCGCAACATCAACTATTCTCCGTGGTGCGACAATCATCACCCTCACCGTGCGCCCCGAGCGCTCTGGTGAGGTGCGTCTGCGTTTCGAGGGTGGTGCTGCCATTATTTCTGCCGACGGTTTGGGGAGTAACATTCTCACGAGTTTTAAAAGTGGGAAATATCGCATCAAGCCAGAGGAGTTGACCGAGGAGAGTGCAGTGCCCGCATCATCCACCACTTCATCCACCGCAAAACCCACAGAGGGTGAGGTGCTGGGTGCGACCACGACCACGACACATTCCGCGCCAATCGTTGACCTGACCCCACCCACCGACTTTCTCCTCACGGAAGTCCCCGGACGAGAAGGCGCAGATCCCGATATTGTTGTCGAGTTTTCTGCTACTGACACACTTTCTGGGGTAGCGTATTACACATTTTCAGTCGATGGGGGAGAGGCAACGCGCTTCTTGGACCGCGGCACGCATCGCTATGCGTATCGTGCGATAACCCCTGGCGTGCACACACTGCGCGGTGTCGTCTATGATCATGCGGGAAACATGACGGAGCGTTCACTCGTCTCCACCGTACAGGAGAAAAGCGGAGACGAGGCGACTGATGAAAGCGCACTCCTTCTGGCCTCGGTGGTGCGCACTCCCCCGTCTACATTTTTTTCTGGCATACTCGATCGTCATCCATTTTTGCCGATTATGTTTTTACTTTTTTTACTCTTTGCGTGGTGGTGTGTGCGGCTATTTATACAGACTCCTGTAGGTGCGCATGGAAATGGCGAATACGCCGCAGTGGCAAGTCATAATAGTGTGAGCGAAAGTCTCGCACTCGGGCAAGTTGTCCTCGCTCCTCGAATAAAAAATAACGAGTGAAGAAGTTGCGCGTGGATATTAAAATAATCCCATGAGCATGCGCACATCTGCAAAGCTGATCTTCCCGTCACCATTTACGTCATAGTCTTTGTTGTATGCACGAAATGTTTTTATGTACAGTGCGTTGACATCGAGGAGGGATAGTACGCCGTCTTGGTTTATATCCGGAGAAGGTGTACCCTTTGTGCGCACATAAAGAGTGAGCACACTACTCCCCGAAATTATATTTGTCCCCGAACCATTGCTTGCGAGTATTTGCCCATCCTTCATGCTCACCGTTGCAACCCCTTCCTTGAGTGCTTTTATACGCATTAGGAGTACTGTACCTTCGACGGGCGTGTTCGCTTTCTCACCGATCATCCCGCCTGAGAATCGCAGCGTACCATCATCCTTCGTATATGCGGGCTCTTCGGCCCATAGGTCCACTACTGAAGAGATGCGCGAGAGTGACACTACTTCGATCGTTGGAGTGAGGAGCACTGCGCCCCCGATAGCGTTGACGGGCTCCTTTGTGCGCATCGCAAGTGTGACGTCTAGCTCGTCATCGACGAGCATGAAATTGCTGGATGCACTACTAAAGGAAAAAATATTTCCGACCCCGATCGTCCCCGTTGAGTTAATGACAACTAAAAAAATAATTGGCGCACTCAAGATTATTTTATATTGGTGGTTTTTGAAAAATGTATTGAACATATGTTCATCATCTCATGCAAAGGGGCCCATGCAAATAGTTACAAATGCAAAAAGATGTATTGCGTAAAAAAAAAGTTGTGTTCTATTTTTTGTCAAAATTATATCACCGCCATTTTTCGATTCCTAAAACATTTTTATTTTTTTTGCTGTAGGGTAAGGTGATGTGCGATAAACTTTCTTTGTAGGGTCGTATAGCGGGCAATAGAGAGACTTTTATGGGCGGTTGGGGCGTGTTGGTAAATAAAAAATAATTGGTGCCTCAGTAATCCCCATAAATATTTTTCTCCCCCCCCCAAATGCCCCAATATTATCGTGCGTATTTGGTAGAATCTATTTACTCAAGCGAAGCTCTTTCGTGAGGGGGGAAACAATACATGTTGCTATGGAATAACAGGCCTTTTTTTAATGTGCTGCGCTCGATGATCGCAGGGTTTCTTGCTTTTGGTTTACTTGCGGGCGATGCCAACCTCGCCCTCGCCGCCTTCCCCCACCAACTCTCATACCAAGCCAAGCTCACCAACGCTGCAAACGTCGCCCTCGCTGACGGTGCATACAACGTCGCCTTCCGCCTATACACAAGCCCTGTATCTGCGACAACCACCGCCATCTGGGAAGAGTTGCACAACACCGCAGGTACCCGCATTACACTCACCAATGGCCTCCTCTCGCTCTTGCTTGGCCAAGTCACCCCCTTCACCAACATCAACTGGAACCAAACGCTGTACTTGGGCGTGGAGATAGGAGGCACAGGGAGCCCCACATGGGATGGCGAAATGTCTCCCCGCAAACAACTCGGTGCAGTACCCGCAGCCCTCGTTGCAGACACCCTTGATGGAAATGACAGCCAAGACTTCGTGCGCGCCAATGCAACCTCAACCATTGCCACCTCCTCCACACAAACCCTCCTCA
>JAYTEB010000051.1:0-4969 GCA_043735605.1 Candidatus Lloydbacteria bacterium
CGTTTGTCGAAGAGATAGAGGGCATCGAGTTTGTCGACGCACTCAAGATTTTGGCCGCGCGTGCAGGGGTGGAACTCAAGCGCGAGAACATGGTGGAGAAGAGTGCGCGCGAGCGCCTCTATATGGTGATGGAAGAAGCTACGGTGTTGTATGAGTCACTTCTTTTAAAAAGTGAGCCGGTGAAAGAATATCTTGCAAGCCGTGGGCTCACGGGGGAGACCATAGCGAGCTTCCGTGTGGGATACGTTCCAAATGAGTGGCGCACCGCATACGAGCACCTTCGTGCGAAGGGGTACACCGATGAGGAAATAGAAAAAGTGGGCCTCACAAAGAAGGTCGAGGGAAAGGGGTATTACGACCGCCTTCGTGGCCGCGTGATGTTCCCCATCTTCGACGCTTCGGGCCGCGTCGTCGCATTCTCAGGACGTGTATTTGGTGTACAAAAGAATCAAGATGGTACCGATGTGGCAAAGTACATTAACTCCCCTGAGACCCCACTCTACGACAAATCGAGCGTACTCTTTGGGTACGATCGCGCAAAAAAGACAATGCGCACACAAAACTTCTGTGTACTCGTCGAAGGACAAATGGATCTCATTATGAGTCATCAAGCGGGGGTGACGAACACCGTTGCGGTGTCGGGTACCGCGCTCACCGAGAAGCATCTCTCGCTACTGAAGCGCCTCACCGACAATCTCGTGTTTGCATTCGACGCGGATGATGCGGGGCTCGCTGCCACGGGGCGTGCATTCCAGATTGCACTTGCATTGGGTATGAATGTGCGCGTGGCGAGTATTCCAGACGGCAAAGATCCCGCCGACTATATTCTCAAAAATGCAAAAGACAACCCAACCGGCTGGGGAAGCGTCATCGCAGACTCAAAGCACATTATGGATTTCTACCTCTCCACGCTCGCGACAAAGGGATACGACGCACGTGGCTACCGTGATGAGGTGGAGAAGAAGGTACTCCCGCTCATCCTCGCCATGCAGTCGAAGATCGAACAGGCACATTTTATTGTTGAAGTCGCCAGAAAGCTCGGCGTGGCGGAGAACGCCGTATGGGAAGAAGTGAAGCGCCTGAAAGCGCAGCATGGCAGTATTCTCCGCACCGTTACCGCACTTGGTGGCGAGGAGAATGTGCCTATTCGTGCGCAAAACATAAAGACTCGCCGTCAACTTGCCGAAGAAGAAATTGTGAGTATCATCCTTTGGCAGGAGGGGCATAAAGAGCCGGCCATAGACGTGGGCGCGGTGCGCGGGAGCTACCATGAGCGTATCGCGCGATATGCGATCATCCCGATACAGCCCGATGACGATCATGTGCGTAGCCTCATCATCAAGGCAGAGCACACGTATGAACACGGACCCGTGCTTGCACACACAATAGAGGAGATGCTCGACACACTTGAAGCTGAGGTATTGAAAGAAAAGCAATCCGAACTACTCCGCCAAATATCTGAAGCCGAAGCGGCAGGAAGAATCGAAGAAACAAAGATTTTTTTACAACAATATCAAGAGGTGACACCACGGTTACGTGCAATCGAAGATAGCAAGTTGAAACGCGCCGCAATTTAAACTATTATTCACAATACTATTCCTATGGCAACCAAGAAAACCGAAAAGGCAAAGCCCGCAAAGAAAACCCCAAAACCTGTGGCCAAAAAGGCGACTCCAGCAAAAAAAACTGCAAAGAAAGCGGGAAAGTCGACGGGTCCCGTTAAGTCTACAAAGTCCGGAAAGACTACAAAAGCAAAGAAGCCCCAGAAGGCGCTGACGCGTAACGCCAAGGTTGCCAAGGCAAAACAAGACCTCAAAAAGGCTCCCGTCGCTGAAAAAGAGGGGAACTCAAAGAAGCTCACTGCCGCCGAGAAAAAAGTACTCGCCAAAAAAGAGAAGCTCGCCCCTCCTCCTAAAAAGACGATGACCAAAGAGCGGAAGGCACTCGAGCATAAGCTGACCCTACTCCTCACTCGCGCCCGCGACCGTGGCTTCGTCACCTTCGATGAGATTTTGAAAGTATTTCCCGAGATTGAAAACAACCTCGACTTCTTGGAGGAAGTGTACGAGCGCATGGCAGTGATGGGCGTCGACATTCTCGAGTCAGGAGGCTTACTCGACTTCGCAGAGGAAGTAGAAGCCCCCCATCATGGAGCCTCAAAGAAATATCTCACCACCAAGTCTTCCCCCTACGACTCCACGCAAATGTACTTGCGTGAAATAGGCCAGTACCCACTTTTGGCCGCCCGCGACGAGCGCGAGCTGGCGCAGCGCATCCAAGCGGGAGACCCTGAGGCCAAGAACCTCTTGGCGCGCGCCAACCTGCGCCTCGTGGTGTCGGTTGCAAAGAAGTACGTGGGCCGTTCCCCAGACCTCACCCTGCTCGACCTCATTCAGGAGGGAAACCTCGGACTCTTCCGGGCCGTTGATAAATTCGACTGGAGTAAGGGCTACAAGTTTTCCACCTACGCCACATGGTGGATTCGCCAAGCCATCACACGCGCACTCGCCGACCAAAGCCGCACTATCCGTATTCCCGTCCACATGGTGGAAACCATCGCCAAGTACAAGCAAGTCGTGCGCCGCCTCACACAGGACCTTGGTCGCGAGCCGATGGCCGAGGAAGTTTCGACCGAGATGGGTATCGACATCGAGCGCGTGCGTATCATCGAGAATATCGACCAAGACACTGTCTCTCTTGAGAAGCCTATTGGGGACGACGACGAGAAGTCGACCCTCGGCGAATTCATTGCCGATGAGAAGATTCTCTCGCCCGATGCAGAAAGTTCACGCCGCATCCTCTCCGATCAAGTAGGGGAGATACTCTCTGACCTTTCGCCGAAGGAGCGCAAGATTCTCGAAATGCGCCATGGGCTACTCGACGGCGTCACCCACACCCTCGAAGAGGTAGGTAAAGAGTTTGGAGTCACACGTGAACGTATTCGCCAAATCGAAGCCAAGGCACACGAGAAAATCCGCCAACACGGAAACATCAACAAACTCCGCTCATACTAGCGATGTGAAAAAGCCACTCGTACATAACGCCTATATCGATGGAGCAAACCTTAACAAGGGCGTGAATTCACTTGGTTGGAAGTTGGACTATAAAAAATTCCGAGTTTGGCTCACTGAAAAGCACGGAGTGAAGGACGCGTATCTATTCATCGGATTAATTCCAAAGCATAAAGACCTTTATACCTCGCTGCAGGAATCAGGTTTCACTCTAGTATTCAAAGAGGTAGTGTATGACGGCGATGGAAATGCTAAGGGAAATTGTGACGCAGATCTCGTCCTCCATGTTACTCGTGATGCATATGAGAATAAGTACGAACAAGCAGTCATCGTCTCAAGCGATGGAGACTATGCAAGCACTGTCAAATTTTTGAGTGAGCGAAAGAAATTCAGGACCCTCCTTTCACCCGCGCCCCAGAAGAAGTGTTCCATTTTATTAAAGCGTTTAGGTGTAGCAATTACCTATATAAGCGACCTGGAATCAATCCTTCGCTATAAATGAAAAAGCCCCCATCCTGGACGGAACCAGAACAGGGTCTCTTTCGTAGTGATGTTGTAAGTATACCTGAGCGTACCCGTACGTCAATATCTGCAAAATACTGACAAAATCGAGGGATTCTACCGTACTTCGATGTCCGCAGATATGCTGACGCATTTTAACTAGCGTCAGCATATCTGCGGACATCGAAAGAATCAATATTGTAGAAGCAAACTAAGTATGTTCCTGCGCAAAACCGCCGTCGGATGTGACCAAGTTTTCCTCAGTGGTACCCCGCTTAGAAAATGGAAATACTCCCCGAAAACGGGGACAGTCACGATTGATTCTCGGCTAGAAGAAAAAAATTACTCGTAAACGGGGATAAGTACATTTGATTTCAGGTTCATGTAGAGAAGGAGCAAACAACTCATTTGTCAGTCTCCCCCTTACGTTTTTTCAATATTACGCTACTATGAAAATATGATAAAAGAATCATTTGCATCCACTGAGGGCGACGATACTTCCGTGGATCAATCCAGGCGCAATTTTCTAAAGCACATGGTGGCTGGCGTAGTCCTTGCTACTGCCGAGATAAGCGCAGAGTCGAAGGAAGGGAAAGTTGCGGAAGGCTCCCCATTTGATCCAGAAGTACAAAAAGACGCACTCCAGTTTGTTGCTCAAAAAATGAATGTCGTGGTTGAGGGCGGCGGGCCAAATGTCGTCGTATCTGAATCAATATCTGACGAGGATTTTAATAAGCTCGTTGGCTTTGATACAGGAGGAAAGCGTACGAATCTTTTTTATCCCCCCAATACCATTTACTTAACGAGCAATAGCGAAGCTCACAACCTTGTTCACGAGTATGTGCACTATATTCAATACAAGTACAATGGCGTAACCGACGGAACATCAGATGTCGTCGAAGACGAGGCAGTGCGCATCCAGAATTTATTCAGGGAACGAAAGCAGTAAGTCCAATCAAGTGGGGAATTTGTGGTGCGACCAAATTTTTACGACCAAGGGAGATAAAAATGGAAGTACCCTTGTAGTGAGATGATGGGAAATTTTTTGATACAATACACGGATGGATGAGACGACGACAACAGATACAGATGCAGTAGTGGGTGATGTGACAACTCCAGTGGGGGATGCAGGGCCTGTGGCTGATGCGCCCATATCCGCTCCCGCGCCAGAATCGACCCCCGCATCTGACAACATAGAGGTGCCCTCTGTTGTGCCCACCCCACCTGTCCAGATTGTCCAAAGTCCGCCTTTGGACAATCTGGACAATCCGCCACCTTCGGAGGCTCCTCCAGTCCTGCAGGTCATTGAGCGAGTTGTAGAAAAGATTGTTGAAAAAGAGGTCCCCGTCGAAAAAATTGGAGATAATACCCAAAACGCCGGCCTGTTTTGACTCTTCTGAATTGTGGTTAAGCCACAGAACTGTTATTTTATAGCCAATATGACTAAAAAAAGAGAA
>JAYTEB010000052.1:0-2073 GCA_043735605.1 Candidatus Lloydbacteria bacterium
CACTGTACCGACTGTGCACAGAGCGACTGGAGTGAGTTGTGCATAGCATCCGCGGAGGCGGATACACACACCAAAAAGCCGACCACGGTATCCGAAAAACAAAAAACGCTCTAGGCGTTTTTTGTTTTTCGGATTCGGCTTACCAGGCGAAGTGGGCGAAGGCTTTATTAGCCTCTGCCATCTTGTGCACATTCTCGCGCTTCTTGATGGCCTCTCCTTCGTTCTTCGAAGCGGCAATTATCTCATCGGCGAGCTTCTTGGCCATTCCTGCACCCTTCTTGCTTCGTGCAGCATCGATAATCCAGCGCAGGGCGAGGAACACACGACGCTCGGGGCGTACCTCACGAGGTACTTGGTAGTTGGCTCCTCCCACACGGCGGGAGCGGATTTCCATTATTGGACCTGCGTTCCTGAGCGCCTCCTTGTAAGTCTCCATTGGGTCCTCCACTTTCAGCTGGGTCTTGATGATGTCGAGTGCGTCATAAACGACCGTCGTGGCGATGGTCTTCTTTCCGCTCCACATGACGTAGTTGATGAGGGTAGAAACCTCAACAGAGTGATACTTTGCATCCGGCTTTCGGATATTACGATTTTTAACTGGTCCGCGCATATAAATAGATGTTACCTCCGCGTAATTCCCTCAAGTCAAAGGTACTGCGAAAGTGTTTAATAATGTAAGGACTTGAACACTAGTTAAACTAGTGGTCTCTATACTACTCATTTTCTACAAATCTGCAAGCGTTCAAAAAAACCACCCGAGTGGGTGGCTTAGGTCAAACCAGGCGATTGCAATTCCTTGAAACGCATAATTTCATCTGGGGGAACTAATTCGAGCAGTTGAAGCGGAAGCCAGACTCTATTTCTTCCATGCTTGGTTACCTCAGGCCACGAGACTTGAGTATCGATGAGCGGGCACAGAATTGCGCCACCGGGGTAGCCGTTTGACATTCCCCGTACTATCTTCATGTGCAACCAGTCACTCAGCGACTCGATTTCAAGTATTTCGATAACCCACGGCTCATGTTTTTCAAACAGTGAGTCAGAGATCGTCCCCACGCTCGGAGTTCTGCTCTTCCATTCGCGCATTCCTGCTTCGTCGGGTTTTCCTTGTTCATGATCCGGAACGATTTCCTGCACTGCTGGAGAGAGCATGATGGTATAAGAGGACTCGATCTTCCTGACCCGCACAGTTGCGCCGACTGCAAATTTGCTTTCAATTTCCTTATAGCGACGGATGTACTCTTTTTTGTACTTCAGACGCAGTGGTAGCATAAGTGCGGAAAGAATTCTCCAAATTGGAAAGAGCATCCCCGGAAAATATTTTGCGACAAACATCCAAAATTTCATACGCCAACCTTCAAGGAAATTTCTAAATCTTAGACTAGTGCAACTGCGGTACTAAGTCAAACAAAAACCACCCAATCATGATGACGGGTGGCTTTTTAAATTTCGTTTTTACTTCTTCACTTCTGGGCGCTTTGCTCCATAGAGCGAGCGGCCTTGCTTGCGCTTCTCCACTCCCGCAGCATCCAGACGTCCACGGACGATGTGGTAGCGCAGCCCGAGGTCCTTGACGCGCCCACCGCGCACAATGACCACGGAGTGCTCCTGGAGCTTGTGACCTTCTCCGGGAATGTACGCAGTGACCTCCATGCCGTTGGTGAGGCGCACGCGTGCAATCTTTCGGATGGCGGAGTTTGGCTTCCTTGGGGTCATTGTGGTGACCTTCGAGCACACACCACGCTTGAAAGGAGATGCGTATACTATAGGGCGATTTTGGATGTGGTTGAATCCACGACCCATGGCGATGGCCTTGGATTTGCGGACCACCTTCTTGCGGCTGCTTTTTACGAGTTGGTTGATTGTGGGCATAAAATAATTTTCAGGTAGGGATAATCTACTATATTGCCATAAAAAGTGCAAGCGACATGGAGACAACGGCCCCCTACCCCACAAATAGCCCGTAGAGAGAGTAAATAAGTGGAAGGAAGAACTGCCACAAAAAGAAGGCAAAAAAGAGGATAAGCACGAGCGAATAACGCTCTATATAGTCACCGATATAGCGATAGCGGA
>JAYTEB010000053.1:0-12949 GCA_043735605.1 Candidatus Lloydbacteria bacterium
TTGCCGTTTTTTAACCATGGTACCTAATTTCTAGCAGTTCTGTGGCTTAACCACAAGGCAGAATGGTCAAACTAAGACTCGATTTATGTACCTTATGCCAAATATCCCGACCTCACTGGCTCCACCCCCGTCCTGCGTGCCGTTGAGCAGGCAAAGCGTGACCCCGATCGTGATTTCGCTCCACACACAAGGGGTGAACGCATCCAAGCATATCTCAATCGCATCGACCACGTCATCGACGACGAGCGTGGATGGGAGCTTCTCAAAAACAAGATCATCAACGAATTCGTGATCGACACGGACGATGAAGACACGCTGGCAAAAGTCGCTCACGGACTCTATGAAGCAGAGAAGCGCCTCGCGACTGAGCAGGGTCGCGGTGCCGACATCGAGCGCATGCATCGCGAGCATGACGAAGACGATACACTCGAACGATACAAGGGACTTGTGCGTGAGAAGGGAGGTGTCCAAGAGCGCACCCTCTCCGCATGGCTCGAGTATCTCCACCAGAACGATGCACAGTACCCCACGTGGTTCCGTTATTTTGTCGTGCGCAATCTCGAAAAAATGGGCACACTCGACAAAGAAAAAGGTCTGTATACTAGGCGTACCGACTATACGGTTGCCCCATTCCCTGAACTCAATGAAGAAGCATTGGGTTTTGTGTTTCGCATGTGCACCACAGGCATAGGACATCAAGAATATGCCACTGAGGCAGAGAAAGAGAAAAGGGAACAACTCACCACACTCATTGCCAAAAAGGATTTCATCAAACTCTACACCTTTGCCCAAATAGAGACCGCTGGGCAGCTTAATCGTGAGTCCCTCGAGGGTGCATGGGTGACGTATGAGCAAGGCTCTGACCACCACACCCTCGAGGAGACCCTTCGTGGCAAGGGCACAGGATGGTGCACCGCAGAGGGCAGCGCCGCTTCCCAGCTCGAAGGTGGTGACTTTCATGTGTACTACACCCGCGGAGTTTCGGGCACATACTCCGAGCCTCGTGTGGCGATACGCATGGAGGGAGACACGGTCGCTGAAGTGCGTGGGGTGAACCATCGCCAAGAGCTCGAACCTGCACTCATCGACATTGCAACCGCAAAGTATCACCACCTTCCTGGGGGAGAGAAGTTCGACAAGAAGTCTCTGGACATGAAGCACGTTACTCTCCTCGCGAAGAAACAGGAGAAGGGCGAACCATTCACCAAAGTCGACCTCACCTTCCTCTATGAAATAGACGCTCCAATCGAAGGCTTCGGCTATCAGAAAGACCCACGCATCAAGGAGCTCCGTGACCAAAGAAACCCCGAGGAGGATATGCTCACGATATTCGACTGTACCGCTCTACAAATCGTACACAATGAAACTGAAATCACCGCAGACACTAAAGCCTATGTGGGCACACTCAACCCCGCCGCACTCCAGTCCAATATCGAGCACATTTTCACCGCCTTCCCTGAAGGCAAACTCCAAACATACAACCTTGAGATCGGAGGCAAGACTAAAGAAGAATACGCCCAAGCTCTCAGTGTAAAGAACGTCAATACTACTGACTCCGCAAAGCAACTCATCGAAAGTCCCGAATTCGTCACTGTTCCCTCTGGTGAATCTGTCGCACTGGTGCGCCTCACGGTCGGAGACCTCGGCTTCCCAAATGGCGCCACTACTGATGAAATCTATCAAAAAGCGCAAGCATGGGGGCTCGAGCTTTGTCCTCCGGAAGTGGGGCCGGCGCTCCGTCTTGCTACCGATAGCCCTCACTGGATGCTCATTGCAATGAAGCAGATTACTGGCCGCGATGGCTACCCGAGTGTGTTCAGCCTCGATCGTAATGACGGTGAGCGGTGGCTCTACGCGAGCCATGCGAAGCCCTCGGACAGGTGGAATGCGGACCACCGTTTCGTCTTCCGTATCCGCAAGTCTGAATCTTAAAACCCTGTATCTTATGCGTTGACCCTTTGGCTTTTTGACGCTTTGACACTTGCTTCGAAATATTTTTTGCTATACTGAATAACAGATTGGTGTTATCAAGTGGCTACGGCTTTTTGAAACCATTCTGGCAGGCGTACGGCGAGCACATGGGCGGTCACGGCTTTCCATGGAGTGTTGTGCGCTCTGTCTAAAAAAAGAAAAAACTTGGTATGCAGCGTTGGGTGATTTTCGATCACGCATAAAATACAGCGCAGGGATTGTCGAAAGACTTTTTCGCGCAGTGACACAGATGACGTTGCATATATACAACTGACCGCGATGGCTACCCGAGTGTATTCAACCTCAATCGTAATGACGATGAGCAGTGGCTCAACACGAACAATGCGAAGCCCTCGAACAGGTGGAATGCGGACGGTCGCTTCGTGTTTCGTGCCCGCAAGGTTTGAATTTGGGGTGCTTTGATCTCTTCTTTTGAGTCTTTGGAAGAGTTGCTTCCAAAAATATCGGTATTTCTCCATGTGGAATTAAAACTCGAACTCCACCCTAATAAAGTATCTATCACCACCCTTGCGTCTGGCGTAGATTTTCTGGGCTGGGTACAGTTTTCGTATCATCGAGTATTGCGGACAAGTACAAAGAAAAGAATGTTTCAGAAGCTTAAACAGATAAAGAATAATAAAACCCTCACTTCTTATCTTGGATTACTGAGTCATGGAGATACGCACAAGTTAGCGGAAGAAGTATGCAAATGAATGGTGGGACTTTGTGGAGAAATTGAAAATATTGAGCGATTGGTGTAGGATATCCTTGTTCTTTCGTTTTAATTTAATTGCCGTTTTAGCTCAATTGGTAGAGCATCTCCATGGTAAGGAGAAGGTACCCGGTTCGATCCCGGGAAACGGCTCCCGAAATTTTTCGGAGTTTTGTAGAATACATAAGCCGCCTTAGCTCATCTGGTAGAGCGACAGTATCGTAAACTGTAGGTGCCCAGTTCAAGTCTGGGAGGCGGCTCCAAATTATCATGTTATATATAAACTTGATCGGTCAAATAAGCATGGCGTTGGGTTATTCACTTCTCAAGATTTAAAAAAAGGAGATCTTATTTTCATTGTGATATAGGTTTGCTTCCATGAGACAATATCGTGCATTAGCGAAGCATTTGCCGGTACAGCCCCGCTCAGGGCCATGATTTACATTTGACAGAATTTTACCAAAGTATATACTTTGGTACATGTCTAAAACATTACTCTCAGTGAAGACTGACGTCTCACTAAAGCGTGCAGCAAAAGAAACTGCCGAGGAGCTTGGGCTCTCGCTTGGTACCGCGGTCAACGCATTTTTGCGACAATTTGTGCGCGAGCGAGCGATCACACTTTCTGCGTCCTATACACCATCAATATATTTGCGTGAGGTGCTTGCGGAGGCAGAGCGTGATCTTGGCGCAGGAAAATTCTCTAAAAAGCTTAATGGAGCCGAGGCACTCTTGCTTGACCTGAAAAAATCTTAGGGTATGTATTTTTCCTACTCCCCTCAATTTCGGAAGCAATACAAAAAATTGTCTCAGAAAATACAGGCGCAGTTGGACAAGCGCATACTACTGTTCATCGAGGAGCCGTATCATCCTCAGCTGCAAAATCACAAATTGCATGGCGAGTATGCGGGATACCGAAGCATCAATGGCAGTGGCGATTTGCGTTTGGTGTATCGGGCAGATGATCGTGGCGACATTTTTCTTTTTGCGCTTGGCACTCATTCTGAGTTGTACGAATAACGCCCAGTATCCAGCGTATGGATCCGCTTGTCATAATGCGATTTCCCACTATGATACCTATATGTCCAAACATCAACAATTCTGGAATAAAGAGTATAAGACTTCTGAGCACTTGATGCTCTCGGACGAGCCTGCGGAAGACCTCGAGAAGTTTTGTCGCTGGCTGGAGCGCAACCACGGAAAGAAGTATTTGAACGTCACCACGCGTGCACTCGACGTGGGGAGTGGCAACGGACGCAATCTCATCTATCTGACACAAAACTATGGTATGCGCGCCGTGGGGTACGACATTTCCGACGAGGGGGTGAAAATTGCGAAGCGTGCGTCGGAAGGCATGCCCATTCTCTATGAAGTGCGCTCTATCGAGGGAGTACTGGGAATGCCCGACAACTCCGTAGACATCGTCCTCGACATGATGACTTCGCATTTTCTGCGTGAGAAAGAGCGAGATACATTGCGCGACGAGATACTGCGCGTACTCAAGCCCGGAGGGTGGCTCTTTTTCAAGTCGTTCCTTGCCGAGGAAGACATGCATGTGCGCCGACTATTGAAAGAAAATCCAGCGGATGAAAAGGATTCGTACATTCACCCCAGCATGGGGGTATATGAGCATGTGTGGACGGAACAGACTCTGCATGAATTTTTTGCTGCACAATTTACCATTGAAAAAATCGAGCGTTCCTTCAAGCATATTCGCGACGGGAAGCCTTGGAAGAGGCGCACAGTATCTGTCTACCTCCGCAAGCCATTTTAGTGGTGGGTAAAACAACCCCGCCTGCTTTGTTGTGGGTCCCCAGTGGTTCGGTCAACATATATGAATATGCCTTCCTCACCACTTTCCCCTCGCCTCGCATTCGGGGCTGTTTTACCCACCACAGGAGGGCTTTATCGCAACACTTTTTGACACACCTCAAAATCTCTTGCAAAAGGGCGCACTTCGTCTAGGATAAAGGGCAGAAGTGTTATTTTACATATGTATTGTCTATAAGGAGAATCACCATGGCATGGTTTCGAAAGTCGAAAACCCCACCCACGGAAAATGGTGGTGGCGAAAAAAATCAGAATGTGTTTGTGCGCGCAATGCTCACTCTCCTAAAATTCGTATTTGTGACGGTCATCTGGGGAGTTTTGCGTTCTGTTTCGCGTGTGGTCATGTGGCTACTCGCACTTTCTGCGGCGGCCACCATTGCTCTGGCGCTTTCATTTGTGTTTGCCCCAGAGCTCATAAAGGAGATTGATGCATGGAAGCCTGAATTTTTCGATACGCAACTAGGCATCAAGCGTTCGCAAATCGAGCGGCTTCGGGACCCGAGTTACTTTGCGGAGCAAAGTGCAATCGTCACCGACGACGACAAATCAGTTGCATGTATCTCCTCGCCCGTACGACGGATTTTGCTTGCTGATGCCGAAGACATCCCTCCATTATTTATGAAGGCGATAGTTGCCTCAGAGGACAAGCGCTTCTTCGAGCATTCAGGTGTCGACATGGAAGGCATTGGTCGTGCAGCATGGAAGCAGTTTGTACTCGGCACGAGTACGTCTGGAGCGTCGACGCTCACCATGCAGATGGCAAAAGACCTCCGCCTTGGGACGGGGCGCCGCACCACCACCAAAGAAAAAATTGGAGACATTGTGATGGCGCTGCGCATCGAGCGGGAGTTCTCCAAGCACCAGCTGCTTTTGAAGTATGTGAATATGCCTTATTTTGGGCGAGGGCAGTATGGCATTGAGGCTGCAAGTCGCTCCTACTTTGGAAAGCCCGCGCGTGAGCTGAAGCTCCATCAGGTGGGATTCATCGTGGCACTCATAAGTAAGCCTGGACTCCCATTTCGTGAGTATGCGAGTGACCGCGGTCTCAAGACTACGGAATCTATTCGTGATGCAAATTGGCAGGAGATGTTGCGCATCACCCGTCGCGTACTCGAGCGCATGCTTGAGGAAGGTGAAATAACTGACGCACAGTATGCGACTGCGGCGGACGCCATCGACAAAAGCCTGCGCAAGGAACTCCTCGCGAAGGGTACCAGCTGTGGCGCTAATGACTACTTTCTCGAGCAGGTGCGCGTGAGCTATAAAGACAAATTCCCGATTAATAAGGGTGGACTTACCATCTCTATTACGCGGGATGACGGCCTTCAGAATGTACTTGAGCGTGCAGTAAAAATGACGCTCAGCACATATTTGGCGCGACACCAGAGCGATCTTGATAACGACCAGTTGCGTGCGGGTGCATTCGCCATCGACTTTAGTGGCGAAGTGCTTGCCGAAGTGGGGAACATCGACTTCAAGAAATTCAAGTACGACGTGATGACCCAGGGCTGGCGCTCCCCAGGCTCGACGATAAAGCCGTTCACGTACGCCTCTTTAGTGCAGAAGCTCGTTGAGGAGGTGATGGCAGAGCCGAACCCTCCTGACACGCTTGACGCGACCGTCGCGCGAGTGCTTGCCAAGTGCAACCTGCTTGATGCACCCATCGGCGTATCGCTCGGTCGTGGGCGTGGTGTGAAGATGATTCAAAACTTTCACTCCAGAAGCCAGCCGCTCTATCGTGGCAACATTTCGTGCCAGCTCGCACTTGGCGAATCACGAAACGCAGCAGCGATGCGCGCAGGCCAGAAGGGCGGTATCAAGGAGATGATTAACCTGATATACCTCTTGGGCATGCCAAAGGACGGAAGGTACGTGCAGCAGCCGTATCCGACGACAGCGATTGGAGGCTCTGATGTGCGCCCCATAGGCATGTCGGGTGTGGCTACATTCCTCAATGGGGGATTCCGGGTAACTCCGAGATTCACTAATGATGTCTGCAAGGATGGTTCGTCACTCTTGTATATAGAGGATGACGGTCTCCCGCGGCAGTGCGATCACAAGGGCGAGCGTCGTCAGGCACCCGAGCGGCTTATTGGCCCAGTGCTTGCGGCAACAATGATCGAGCTGATGAAAGGCCCCATTGACCTTCCGACGGGGAGTGCGCACAGCTTGCGCACGGGCGTGATCCCCGGCATGGATCCACTCAGTAGTGAGATCTGGAAAATGAAGAAAGAGGAGAAAGCAAAGCGCACCATCGCTTTTCCCATCGAAACTTCAGGTGAGATTGCAGGGAAGACTGGTACGGCGACCAATGCCGACGGACGCACCTCCGATGTTTGGCTGACACTTTTTGTTCCTGGGCCAGAAGCGCATCCCGAAAAAGGAATTATGCTCGTCTTTTGGATGGGCAAAGATTCCAAGGACCATGCACTCGGTGAGCGCGGTACGACGGGGGGTGGTGGATTTGCTGAGTCGGGTGGCCGTAACTGGACGCACTCTGCGGCGACCGTCCTCGCCTTTCTGCAGAAGGAGCGCGGGTACCTGAAGGCGGGGAATAAGTTTAGGCCAATCGTTGAGGACCAGGCGCTTGTGAATTTTGGCGTAAGGCCAGTCGACTCACTCCTGCCTGAGGCTCCTCTTGACCCTGACGTGCGCATTGTGGATCCGTCGGACCCCGAAACGCCGGAAGAGCTCCTAAAACAGGTTCCACCACCCACAGGGGAAGATGTCGTCGAGCCTTTGGCGACCCCAGCCAAAGGAGAAGGAGATGGCCCAGTGAATGTCCCTAGTGACTGAAAGATAAAGTAAGTAGTGAGTGTTGACTCCGAGTACGCAAGTACTCGGAGTTTTTCTTTCCGGCACCACTCATGAGTAATCTAGAGTATGTGTACATAGAAGGACTAACTCCATCGCTCAGATTATCTTAGCTTATGCTATCGCACAGGTTAAGATAATCTGATCGGGTGTTTTATCGAGCATGTTGGTTGCTTTTTGGGGTGCATGGGATACGCTTGGGGGAGCTATTGTTGTTTGAAAAAGGTGCGTATGATGTATAGATTTATTGTGACGGTGCTGTGCGCGTCATTTTTTATTGCAGATGTTTCGGCAACCGAATTGGCGCCAGCATCCTCGCGTGCCGAATATATTCTCCAGAAAGTACAAGAAGCAGACGTGCGCTGCCGGGATGTGCCACTCATGGTGACCACAGAAACCGACGTTGGTACCAGCATGCGCCGTATCACCGAGCGCCCGATTGTGCTTTGTGCGTACAGCGAGGAGACCAAGCGGTGGCACGTGATAGAGCTTGCACTAAAGTATCCCGTAGAAAAGGAATACATACTTTGCGTACAGGCTGCGCCGACGATTGAAGAAAGAAAAAATTGCGTATTGCCTTTTCGCGTCGTCACGCCAGGGTACCGCGTTTCTCATCTTTCCGGTTTTGGTGTCACGCGTTTTGCAGTGAATGCGTATCACCATGAAGAGCGGCTGACCGTATACCGTACACGACATATTTGGTTTGACGAGGACGCGCTCCGGTCAAAAAATATTGACCAGATTGTTGCCACAGCGCGGGGTGTGAACTACACGCCATACCACAATGACTTTCTCGACCCGCTACTGGCTGAAGGCGGCATGCGGTTTTTGTTTCAAAAAATTCATACCGCACAAATGGAGCTTGGCCTGGAGAGTGCGGATGGGGGTACAGTGCGCTCCAACGCATTTCCTGATCGTGCGCTTGCACGCGTGGTGCCATGGCAAATACCTTTGTCGCTCGCGGTAATAGAGCAGGTAGACGACAAAACATTTGAAGCAGACAAGCAGCGTGCGACAGAGGCAGTCTTTATCGAGTATGCGCTCAACCGTGACGGCGCATTTGCGTGGAGTCAGTCCGGTGCAAATGCAATAGGGGCGCTCCAGTTTACCAACAAAGATGGCAACGGCACATACAGTGCAGTTGTCGCGAAATGTAGTGGAGCGAACCTCGAGCCACGCTTCGGTGTCGGTGCACGAGACCTCGACAACGTGCTAAAGGCAGCGATATGCCTCATTGACCTTGAAGTTGCGCAGTTTCCTGCCATAAAATCCATCTACTTGCGCAATCCAACGCTCGGGGGAATTTACCCTGTCGCCGCATACAATGGAGGGCCCACTCCTGCGCGTGCACTCTATGCATGGATTAAAAAGCGCGGAATCGATATCGAGCGAGCGGAGATAGTAGTCCCAGCAGCGTTTACGGGGACGCGTGTGGAAAAATGCCCCTGCGCGAACACCCCCGTGAAAGCCAAAAAAGGGAAAAATAATCGCACGGTAGAGCATGTCGTTATCAAGGTGCACAATACCGAGACGCCAGGGTACGTGGTAAAATATATTTATCTCTTGAACTACCTCGCAGACAAAGGACTAGAATAGTCAGAAACCCCACAGGAATTCCCGTGGGGTTGTTTTTTGCTATACTGTGCAAATGAGCGACACCCCACAGAGTCCACGCATACAAGAAATCGAAGACGCCATGCAGCGCCCTGATTTCTGGGCGGACAAAGAGCGGGCGCAGCAGCTGATTAAGGAGCTTCAGGATTTGAAAAATGTTGGGGAGGGCGGGGGAAAATATGACAAAGCAAACGCGATCATTACTATTTTTTCAGGCGCTGGAGGCGATGACTCCGAGGACTTCTCGGCCATGCTCGTGCGTATGTATTTCAAATATTGCGAGCGGAAAGGGTGGGGTTACGAAGTGCTTCATGCACATGAGAACGACCACGGGGGTTACCGCAATATCACCTTTGAGGTGGTCGGTAAAGCATCATACGGAGAACTCAAGAACGAGTCCGGTGTACACCGCCTTGTGCGTATTTCTCCCTTTAATGCCGCACAGAAACGCCACACCTCATTTTCGATGGTCGAGGTTATCCCAAAGTTTAAGAAAGGGGAGATCGCAGCGCTCCCAGAGGCTGAGGTGCGATTTGAATACTCTCGCTCGGGGGGCGCGGGAGGGCAGAACGTGAACAAGCGCGAGACTGCGGTGCGCGCCGTGCACGAGCCCACAGGGCTCGCCGTGCACTGCTCCAACGAGCGTTCGCAGCTCCAAAACAAAGAACATGCACTCGAAATACTTGCTGCAAAAGTATTTCATTTGCGCGAGTCGCTCTCTGATGCGGAAAAAGAAACCATGTATATTTCCAAGACAACAAAAGTCGAATGGGGCAACCAGATCCGCTCCTACGTCCTGCATCCCTATAAAATGGTCAAAGATCATCGCACCGATATCGAGACATCAAAAGTCGACGACGTACTCTTGCGCGGTGAGCTCGACGAATTTATCGACGCCGAGCGCACATTGTAAAAGATCTGCATACGTGAGGTGTACAAGCAAATTACGTTAGCATCGACGACCGTCGGTATTAACGTAATTATTTTTTACAAATAAAAAAGAAGCCCCAAGTTGGTAGCCTCTTTGCTTGCTGCTTTAGGCGAGCGGGGGAAGTGCTTCTGCCCACTTGCTCACTGAGCAATTCTCCTCGCCGAGTTCGTCGAAGAGGTCGTCGAGCTACCCCTCGGAAAATTTATCCGCATGTAGTCGCAAGAGGAGCGGTATCCATTTTCCAGACACGAGTGCGACTTGGGTCCCACCATGCCCTATGCGACAGACAGCATGGCCCTTCCCAGCCAAAGCCAGTGCGGTTTTTAGTGCTTCGGGAAAGTCTGCCCCTTCAATCTCAATACTCGGAATTCCCACAACAAGCTCCTTTTGAATTTCTGCATAAAACTATAGGGGAGAGTCGCCATAAGTGCAAGTGGTCGCTATCACCCATTTAAAATTCTTTGAAAATGGCCACAGTGCGGTATAATGCTCTGACGCATGATTTACTTTGACGCCGTTTCAAAGCTCTACTCCGACCACGCTGCACTTGCGGATGTCACTTTTGGCATTGAGTCGGGGGAATTTCTCTCCATCGTGGGCCACTCAGGTGCGGGGAAGACCACAATGCTCCGGCTTTTGCTTGCAGAAGATAAGCCATCCTCAGGAGCGGTATTTTTTGAGTCGACAAACGTGCACAGCATCAAGTCCTCGCAAGTCCCCGCATATCGGAGAAAGATAGGCACAGTTTTTCAGGATTTTCGCTTGCTTCCCAATAAGACGGCCTACGAGAATATTGCTTTTGCTATGGAGGCGGCGGGGCGCACCGACGAAGAGATACACTCGGATGTGCCGCAAGTCCTCGAGCTTGTCGATCTCGCCTCAAAAGCACTCCATTTCCCGCATGAAATGTCTGGGGGGGAGAAGCAGCGTGTGGCCATCGCGCGGGCCATCGTCTCCCAGCCCGACGTGCTCATCGCCGACGAACCGACGGGCAACCTCGACCCCGTTAATACATACGACATCATTCAGATTCTCAAAAAGATCAACGACATGGGTACGACTATTATCTTGACGACACACAACAAGGGGATCATCGACTCGCTGAAGCGGCGGGTGATTACGATGGAGAATGGGAAGATTATTCGCGACGACGCTCACGGCAAGTACATCCTCTAGCGCTATTGTTGGCGAATTTCTTCACCAACATCGGCGTTTGGTTCGTGGGACATACTCAGTGTATGCCCCATCGAACACGCCCACCTCGTTGCTTCGAACTTCATCCAACACTGACGCTCACGGCCCGTGCATTTTTCATGTACAAGTATTTCTGTGTAATTGTTGGCGGATTTTCACGAGTCATGGGAGAATGGAGGGATGGGAATGTTCACCAGCACACGCCGCATCATTCACGCGGGGTTTATTAACTTTTGGCGCAACGCGCTCGTCTCGTTGTCGGCGATTTTCGTGATGACCGTCGCACTCTTTGTCGTGGGGGCAACGATGCTTTCCTCCGTCCTCCTGCAGTCGACCCTCGAGGAGATCAAAGCAAAAGTTGATGTGAATATTTACTTCAACCCTGACGTTGCCGAAGCAGACATTTTTTCCATGAAAACCTCACTCGAGGGGCTTCCTGAGGTGAAGTCCGTTGAATATATTTCTCGAGAAAAGGCGATCGACAACTTCAAAGTGCGTCACGGCAACGACTACCTCATGACCCAAGCGCTCGAAGAGCTCGTCGACAACCCGCTCGGAGCCATTCTCAATATCCGCGCCAAAGATACCTCTCAATATGAGGCTATCGCAAAGCACATAAAGTCCGAACAAGAGGCTGCGGGTGCGGGGGCGAATCTCGTGTACAACGTCAACTATAGCAAAAACAAAGTCGTCATCGACAAGCTCACCGCCATCACACGGGGGGTCGAGCGGGTCTCTTTTGCGGTGCTCGTCGTCCTCGTCGTCATCGCCGTGGTTATTACCTTCAACACCATCCGTCTCGCTATTTACGTTTCGCGCGAGGAAATATCCGTCATGCGTCTTGTGGGTGCCAACAACGCATTCGTGCGCGGGCCATTTATCATCGAGGGGATGATGTATGGCATGGTGGCAGCCATCATCGCTACGGCAATATTCTACCCCGTCACCCTCTGGCTGAAGGGTGCGACGGAAAACTTTTATGGAGGAATCGACCTTTTTGCGTATTATATCAACAACCTCAACGAGCTATTCTCCGTATTGCTCGCATCTGGAGTGCTCCTCGGGGCTGTCTCTGCATTCCTTGCTGTGCGTCGGTACCTGAAAGTATAGGACACTTTTCACTCTAGTAATCAAGCATATTTTTTTTCAAAAAGTTATCCACTTTTTTCTGTCGAAAATGCTCGAAATGTGTTGTCGTTCAGTGCTAAAATAGACAGTATCGGCATTTTGTACTCGCATACACTTTTGTTGCGGGACTAGGGGTTGTGTCGTGTGTTTTTTATGAACGATTCTCGTAAGTTTTTACCACAAAGTTGGAGGAAGTTTCTCTCGGGATTTTTAATTTTGAGCTTCTTCCTTGTGCCTCTAGAGTCCGCCCTCGCCGCCTTCCCCCACCAACTCTCATACCAAGCCAAGCTCACCAACGCTGCCAACGTCGCCCTCGCTGACGGTGCATACAACGTCGCCTTCCGCCTGTACACCAGTCCTGTATCTGCGACAACCACCGCCATCTGGGAAGAGTTGCACAACACCGCAGGTACCCGCATCACGCTCACCAACGGCCTCCTCTCGCTCTTGCTTGGCCAAGTCACCCCCTTCACCAACATCAACTGGAACCAAACGCTGTACTTGGGTGTGGAGATAGGAGGCACAGGGAGCCCCACATGGGATGGCGAAATGTCTCCCCGCAAACAACTCGGTGCAGTACCCGCCGCCCTCGTTGCAGACACCCTTGATGGAAATGACAGCCAAGACTTCGCACGCACCAATGCAACCTCCACCCTCGCCACCTCCTCCACACAAACCCTCCTCACTTTAAACCAACAAGGCACTGGCAACACCCTCACACTCCAATCAAGTGGCGTCACCTTCTTCACAGGTGC
>JAYTEB010000054.1:0-12946 GCA_043735605.1 Candidatus Lloydbacteria bacterium
TTGTCGTCGGACTCTCGGTACTTCTTGGTTATGACAAAAAACTTGAGCGTGCGATTGTCGATAAAGAGTGGTTTGACGTTACTACCGTCGAGCTTAAACTACTTAAACTCCTCAACGAATCCGAAAAGAAAAAAATGGTTGAACCGACAGAAGTTTTTTCCAGCATTGAGGTACTGCGTGCAGCTGAAACAGTACTCGAAACAGTTTCCACACAAGAAGCAGAATCCCAGAGCGAGTTTGCTACTTCAGGCACGCCAAGGGAAATAGCACCCACAGAACCACCAGTAATAGTAAGTAAAATACTTGAAATAAAGCCTAGAAGCGTGGTCACACAAGAAGAAAAGGCAAAGCGCTTTGCGCGTGCCCCCGAGATAGTGGGGGCGAGTGGGTATGTCAACACTGGTGGTGCGCCCGTGCGTATCAGTGACTACACCGGGAAGTCCGTGGTGCTCGTAGAATTTTGGACGTACAGCTGTATTAACTGCCAGCACGTACTTCCACATACAACAAAGTTGTACAGCACTTATAAGGATAAGGGCCTTGTGGTCATCGGCATTCATACTCCAGAGTTCGCGTTTGAACACTTGCAAAAAAATGTTGAAACCGCAGCTAAAAAGTTTGGTGTTGAGTACCCCGTAGTCCTCGATAATGATTACGCAACATGGGGGGCATTTCAAAATAGATACTGGCCGCGTAAGTACCTCATCGATATAGACGGGTTTGTCGTTTATGACCACATTGGCGAAGGTGCATATGCACAGACTGAGACAAGGATACAGGAAGCGTTGCTTGAGCGCGCGCTGCGCATGGGTGGTGGGGAAAATGTCGTTATCAGGTAAAATATACACATGAAGAAACAATACATCATCGGAGTATTTCTCGTAGCTACTTTTATTCTTGGGGGAGCGTATGCTTTTGATCGGAAAGAAAAGAGTGGCGCAAGCGCCGAGCGACTACTACGAGAGGCAACGCAACAAGAAGTAACGGGGCTTTCTGCCGAGTATATTCCCACAGTGTCGCCTGATCCCTTGCTTGAGTCGGAAAATGCTTCGGATAAGGCGACTGTAACCATTGCTGCTTCGTCCGCCCTGCCTCCAGCGAAGACCACGGTGCAGTCGACCGCAGTGTCTAAAAAAACAGCGTTACTCGCAAACGGGTGTTTCTGGTGCGCTGAGAGCGATCTTGCAAAGGTGCTTGGGGTAAGTGACGTGGTGTCGGGTTATGCTGGGGGTACGACCGCGAATCCCACGTATGAGAATGCAACCAGGGGGGGGCACCGCGAAGTGGTGCTCGTGACCTACGACCCACAAGTGGTGAGTTTTGCAAACCTCGTCGAGCACATCGTGAAGCATGGTGACCCAACCGATGCTACGGGTTCGTTTAATGACCGAGGCGTGCAGTATGCTCCGGCAATATATTATGAAACTGAGGGCGAAAAAAGTGATGCACGAAAAGTGATCGATGCCATTGATGCAACAAAGGTATTCGACAAACCGCTTCCGCTCGTCATTATTCCCCGAGTAAAGTTTTGGCCCGCTGAAGAGTATCATCAGGATTATGCAAAGAAAAACCCAGTTCGCTATGGGTATTATCGTGGAGGCTCAGGTCGCAATGCGTTCATCGAAAAATATTGGAAAGGGAAAGAAAACGAATTTACTGTTTCACTTAATCATAAATCTACCGACACTATGGATACAAAAACCGCGGCAGCATCAGGAAAATGGGAATCTTACATAAAGCCAGATGAGGCGGCACTGCGCACCATGCTTACTCCCATTCAGTACGACGTCACACAGGGAGATGGCACTGAGCGTGCTTTTGGCAATGCGTATGACACGAACAAGGAAGAGGGGATTTACGTGGACATACTTTCTGGGGAGCCACTATATTTCTCGAAGGACAAGTATGACTCGGGAACCGGATGGCCCTCATTTGTGAAGTCGATAAGCAATAATGCGGTTATACTGAAAGAAGATAAGCAACTTTTCTCCACTCGGGTCGAGGTGCGCTCTGTGTATGGCGACAACCACTTGGGGCATGTGTTTGAGGACGGCCCCGTAGACCGTGGCGGCAAGCGTTACTGCATGAACTCAGCAGCATTACGCTTTGTTCCAAAAGTAGAAATGGAAAAAGAGGGGTATGGTGAATATCTCACGCAATTAAAATAACTCATAATTTATGCATAAAATAAAAGAAGTATTAAAAATATCCTCGATACCCGTACTGATTGCTTCGCTTTGCTGTCTTTCACCGGTCATACTGGTGCTTCTCGGTATATCGACAGTTAGTTTCGCATCGTCACTTGCTGATACATTTTACGGAGAGTATAAGTGGGTATTTCGCGGAGTGGGACTTCTCGCGCTCGTGGGCTCACTTGTGTTCTACTTGCGACGACAGATCGGTATCTGCACGTTCGACGAAGCACTAAAGCGCAGAAACGAAATAATTAACTACGTGGCGCTGACCATTGTGGCTGGAGTGCTTGGATATGTATTCTTTCTGTATGTCGTCGTGCACTATCTTGGTGTCTGGCTCGCATTGTGGAAGTAAGTACTGGCTTGGAATATAAAAAACCACCATGGACGCTATCCATGGTGGTTTTTTTTATCCTTCACTCTTACGGTGTTGTGATAAATGACACCTGGCTTGATGTCGCCACATTGTGCGCAGCATCTTTTGACTCTGCGACGACATAGTAGGTCGTGCTCGTGGAAAGCCCGCTGAGTATCATGGTGCGCGCGGTCGTAAGTGTTGCAACAAAGCTGTTGCTCGCAGTGAGAAGGGAGAGTGGCGTCGTGGTACCGTAGTACACCTTACTCGATGCTGCCTCACTCGTCGCCCATGTGACGGATGCACTCGAGGATGCAATGGCGCTTGTATTGAGTAGGGAGATAGTAGGCGCAGTCTTGTCGCTCACTACGGGCGGAGTTGTTGTGCCACCATCAGTGAGTTTTTTCTCGATCCCGTGCGGAAGGCGTTTGCAGAGTGGGAGTACCGACTCACGGTCGTTGTCGTCGCTATCGTGATTCTTTTTCCAGCCTTTTGCAATGAGGTGCCCAGGGGGAATTGTGAGGCAGAAGCGTTCACCCTTCTTCTCGTACTTGTCTTGTTTTCGTGACTCCTTCTTCTCGTCCCTGTCTTCATCCTCGTGGTCGTCCGAATCCTCCTTGGCTACCGGTGCGCCGATGAGGAGCTGATTGAGCTTCTCGCGGGTTGCGGGTCCGGCGAATCCCGTTTCAGGAAGGCCGTGCTTTTTTTGGAAACGCTTGATTGCTTTCACGGTGTTCTTGCCGTAATAGCCGGTGACGGACTGCTCAGGATAAAGTGTTTTGTCGCTGGCGAGGAGTGCTTGGAGGAGCTTCACCTCCTCGCTTGTCATACCTTCTTTCAGGTTGCCAATGAGACGAAGTGTTTGGTTCACCTGCTGTGCAGAATTCTGCACTGTTGTTTGCGCAGCCCTTAGTTCGGCAATTTTGGTTTGCAATGTGGCAATTTGCAGTGTGAGGCTTGCGAGCAGGTCCGACGTCGACGGGGTGGTCGTTGCCATCACGCGTGCGGGCATACTCCCGTAAAGGAGCGTACTGATAATAATAAATGCGATGGTGCGTTTTAATTTCATAAGGATGCTATTGAGTGAATAATAATGTGCGATACGTGTGAGACTTTTATTCTACATACAGAGTAATTCTCTGTACAGATAAAACAACCCGATGCACAATTTGTGACCACACTACACCACTCGCTCGCTCATCTGCCAAGGGAATGTGTATTTTTATGGCCAGGGTTCTTGCGCGATGGGCGCCATGTGTTTGTGGCAGCCTACCCAGGCTTTCGTAGTAGTGCGTCAGGAGTGAGTGTGGTGAAGCGTCGCGCAAAGACAAATGCGATGACGAGGGTCATGACGAGCACTGCAAGAAATATGTATCCATTTTCTGATGCAAAATAGAATTTTGTAAAATCAAACACGAATTGGTTGAGTGCATAAACGCCCACATGCGAGAGGATTCCCGCAAATATTCCCGAGATGAGCACAATGGCGACTGACTCGATCATAAATATCGAGAACAGGAGCCGTATGCGGGCACCAAATACCGTAAAGACGAGCATGTCGTTTACGCGCTCTCTTGCTGCGATGGCAATCATTGCAATAATGAGCATGAATCCGAGGAGAAGTGCAGGGAGGGCCGTGGCCCGTACTGCCACTCCGAGCACTCCCACCACCCTCCCTACCGTTTCAAGGATTTGTGTCGTGGGAATGGACGAGATGTTTGGGTAGGCGATCGCAATTTGGTTTTGCAAGAGGGGGATCTGCCCCTCTTCCACAAATGCGTATCCGAAGCTTGATTGTGGAATACCAAGAAGTACATCAGGGCTAAAGGTGAGGAAAAAGAAGGGAAGACCATTTGTGGTAGTAATTTTTCGAATGGACGTCACCGTGGCTTCAAGCGGCACACCGAGCGTAGTGAATTGTATGCGTGTGCCGAGTACGAGCTTTGCGCGCAGGGCAAATTCTTGCTCGACTGACACTTCCATTTTCCCTGTGCTACCGTGCCACACACCGTCGACGAGCTCCTCACCCGCGAGAAGCTCCGTACCAGAGGTCACATTGAATTCTCGGCGAAGCTCAGCATCTTCCGTGTCTAAGTTTGCCTGAATGTCATATCCATCACGCATGGTAAATCTCGCACGAATGGTCGAGAAGTCCCGCCACGTGGGCCCCATCATTGCTCGCACGCCTTCTCGCTGGTCGTCCTGAACGTCGATGAGGTAAATGTTTGGAGCATCTTTTTTAAACTCGGCCCCTAAGTTCCCGAGTATATTTTGCTCAATGAGTGCGATAGAGAAAATACTCGCAAGGGCAATAGTGAGGGAAGCAATAGTCGTCGTTCCGAGTACTCCTTTGTGCTTCAAGAAGTTCATAATACTGCGTACGGAAAAAGGAAATGCGAAACGGGCCACATGTCCGAGTGTGATGCCTAAGCGGGCTAGCATGAAGAGTAATACGAAAGAAATCGTGATACTCCCCACTGCGATGAGCGCCACTGTGGGCCGCAAGGTGAGGTAGTAGACCCCACCATACAGGCCAAATAGCGTGAGGAGGAGTACGGGGAGCTCTTTGGCGAGGAGAGGGCGCTTTCCGTGCATAGACACGTAGCCAAGGAGCAGCATCTTTGGCTCAATGGCGAGGACGCGCACGAAGAATCCCAGTGCAGAGAAAAGACAAAGAATAACTGTAAAAAGGACGACGATAGCGATGTTATTCCAGAGCATAACTTCAGGGAGTGGGCTTTCAATAAATCGCTCTGCGAATGGGAGTGCTGTATTTGCAAGTAAGTTTCCTATAATTCCACCAACGACTCCTGCAAGCGCGGAAAGTACGAAGAGAAATACAAGAAAAAGCACAAGGAGATCTCGGCGCCGCATCCCAAGCGAGCGCATAATGGCAATCGTCTTTTGGAATGATGTCAGAAAATAAATTAAGTTGAGTCGAATGTTTACGACCACGAGAAAAAGCGTTAGAACGATCATGGTAAAGAAAAATCGTTCGGCTGCATCGAGTATGCGCAGTAGTGAGGATGGCCCATCTGCCGCAAACGAGACACGATAGTCCTTGCGAGGGAATGCTTCGCGTATCGCCCCCACCGCCACTTGGGCCCGTGCTTCGGTAAATGTGTCCGGAAAACGTACGGACAGCGTGTGTGTGACACGGGACTGCTTCCCGTCTATGCCCGTCTTGGCCCATCCCTCTTTTGAGATAATGGCGAGTGGGCCTAGTCGAAAGTTCCCACCGACACGGTCGGGCTCACTCGTGACAATATTTGTCACGCGAAAGCGACCCTCTCCAAGCACGAGCGTGTCCCCCGTAGTGATGCCCATGCGGGTGAGAATATCTTCTGCAACAAATATTTCGTCGTCCCCAATCTTCAGCACTCCAGGGAGTTTTGTTTTTAGGCTACCGTAGAGGGGATATGCGTCGTCAACGACTTTCAGTGAGACGAGTAAACTCGAAAGGCGCCCCTCGTCTTTGGGTCCGTCGGACTGGAGGACGGCGAGCGTGTCGATGCGCTCACTTTGTGTCGCACCGTCAGCCTTGAGTGTGCTGAGTGTGCGCTCTGTCGTGTCGATTGGGGAACCTGCCCCAATGGTAATATCACCACCCAAGAGCGTGCGTGACTCCGAAATAAAAAACCGCTGTACGCTTCCGATGAGTCCAAGTACAACGGCAAGCGTCATTGCCCCAATCATAATGCTTCCAAATGCGAGGATGAGCCGAGCCCCACTGCGCCGGAGGAGTCGAGGGAGAAGAGTAAAAAGTATCATAATACAATGTCGAGGACACCTCCATCTTTTATCTCGAGCACACGATCCATTCCTTTTGCTATTTTTTGGTCGTGGGTGATGACAATGAGCGTCCGCTTTCCTCCGTCTGCGGCAGCCTTGATGAGTGCGAGTACTTGGGCTCCGGTTTCTGGGTCGAGATTCCCCGTCGGCTCATCGGCAAAAAGAATTTTTGGATCTTGCACCAACGCGCGTGCGATAGCGACTCGCTGCTCTTCCCCCCCAGAGAGCGTCGACGGGAGGTGCATGGTGCGGTGCGCAAGCCCCACCGCTGCGAGCGCTTTTTCTGCCGCTCCTCTACTTTGGGTCTTTCTGATGTCGAGTGGAAGCATGACGTTTTCGAGGGCTGAGAATGAGGGCACGAGCTCAAATGATTGAAAAATAATAGCAATATGTTCATTCCGAAGCGTCGCGAGCTTGAGTGGAGAGAGCAGTGCAATGTCCTCGCCGTCGATGAGCACCTGCCCTTCGTCTGGCGCGTCCATCCCCGAGAGGAGTGAGAGGAGGGTCGACTTTCCGGAGCCTGACGCGCCGATGATTGCGACATGCGCACCATCTTTTATGGTGAGGTTGATATTCCTAAGCACAGGAATCGCAACCCCTCCTTGGTGGTATGTTTTCGAGACGTGTCGCAGTTCAATCATATGGTCATATGGTATCATTTTGGAATGCTTGTACCAAATAACACAAAACGCACGCTTTTTTTTGCACTCTGCTTTTCTATTCCCGTCGCGCTCGTGCTTTTTTTGTTTCTATTTTTCTTTATGAGGACAAACGTGAGTAGTGTCACTCTGCCTGTGGCGGGAGTCCCCACGACCCCATCCACAGAAGCGCCGACGAACCCACCCAACTCACCCAAGGTTGCCATTGTTGCATTTGGGGACAGTATCACTGCGGGGTACGGCATTACACTCATCGACGCGTATCCAAACCAGCTTGAGCGCGCACTTCAAGACAAGGGGTTTTCTGTGAAAGTGGTGAACTCTGGAGTGACGGGCGAGACGACGGCAGGAGGTCTCCGCCGTGCAGAATTTGTGGCAGCACAAAAAAATGTCATCGTGATTCTGGCGCTTGGTGGAAATGACGTACTGCGTGGTATCGACCCAGACTCGACCAAGAAAAATCTTGCAGAAATTATTGCAATATTTACACGTGCTGGTACGCGCGTCCTACTTGTGGTAATGTATGCACCACGCAACTTGGGGGTGGCGTACGTCAGCAAATTTAACGCAATCTACCCGTCGCTCGCAGAAGAGTTTCGCGTCCCACTCGCACCATTTCTCCTCGAGGACGTTGTGTTTGTTTCTGCCCTCAACCAAGACGACGGGATTCATCCGAATAAAGCGGGAGCACGAATCGTTGCTGAGGAAAATATCCTCCCGTATTTGCTCCCACTCGTGAAGGAGGTAGACTCCAGTCGATAGTAATACGCCGTACATTCTAGGTGGTATACTCAAACAATGTACAGAGCTAAAAAATTATTTCAAGCAATTTTCCCTGGTGGCGGGCTCAATAGAAGTTTGCGTATTCTCATTACGCTCAACATGATTTTCACCTTCACGGTGGGAGTATTTGCGCCGTTTTATGCGATATTTGTGCAAAAAATAGGAGGGGATATTGCATTCGCAGGTCTCTCGTGGGCGGTATTCACTATTATCTCCGGAGTACTCATGCTCTTTTTTGTAAAGTGGGAGTTGCGCGTGCGCGAGCAGGAGCTCCTACTCGCGCTCGGCTACCTCATCCGCACCGCGGTATTTGTGAGCTATGCGTTTATGTCGAGTATGTCACAGCTCATTTTGACCCAAGTACTCTGGGGGATCGCGGCGGCGATAGGTGTTCCCGCGTTCTCAGCAATCTACAGTGCGCACACATCGCGCGAGGGAGGAATAGGTGAGTGGGGCGGCCTTGAGGGGGTGTCGGCGATAGCAGCGGGCATGGCCGCACTTGTGGGAGGTTTTGCAATAGAGGCATTTGGGTTTCAGCCCGTATTTTTCGGCATGGCGGGGATTTCTTTTTTGCTCGCACTCTATATATGGGCATTACCGCGCGACGTGCTCTAGCGACTCGGAAGAGTGAGTCATCCCCGTGGCTTTATGGTCGCCCACTGCTCCAAGAGTGCCTTCTCGCATTCAGCTTGAAATCGTGACGGTATGGCAAAGCATAACGCGCGCGCTTTTTCGTCCCCGTGAAAGTACGAGACATAATCTTTGACCGCCCCTATGTAGCAGTCTGTTTGCTGTGTGTCATTTTGGGCCAGCGCACACCAGTGCATGGTTTGGGTTTGGTCGCTCACACTTTGCCCAGAAGCGTCCCTCCCTATCGATTGCGCACAAGTGCGTTCGTACCCCAGGTCTGACTCCGTGCAGAGCGTAAAGAGTTTTGCAAAGTCGTATCCATTTTTTGAGAGTGCATACGACGTCTGCATTTTGTAGCATTCTTCTTTGTATGGAGTATGAACGGCAGTGCACGGGTAGAGCAGGTCGTCAGGCTTGAGGTATGGGGCGTAGTGGTTTCGATTATCCGTCATGACATTTTCCATAAAGACGCCACCATAGCACGAGCGGCGCTCCCAGTCTCCAGTGAGACTTTCGCAAAGCGGGAGTGCTTCAAAAAGTTGGTTTTTTGTGATTGCCATGACCCCATGCCCGATGCCGTGTACGCAGTTGTAGTAGTCAAATCCATAGTGCGCTTTGTCCTTTATTTTTGCACAGAGCGTGTTGGCATTTTTTTGAAAACCCTCTTTTCCACGCATGCGTGCATATTCCTCAACGACGCCGTGGTAGTATCCGGACCAGCAAAGACTGTCGCCCTCGACGAATGCGTCACTGATGTCCTTTGCCTTTTCTGCGGCAGTGTTTCCAATCACGTGAGTGAGCTGATGGCACTGCGAACGCACATAGGAGTTTGTGTCATAGGCATGGTGCATGCTTTGAAAGGCGACGCGCACACCAAGTACACTCGTGAATGCGCGGTATCGCTCCTTGTAGCAAGAGAAGTCCGAAGCGCGTTCCCCGACGCAGTGGATCTGGAGTGGCGGAGGAAATGCAATGTTCGCGCGTGCGAGAAAAAAGGCATACAAAGCGTATGTCGCAAACACCGCCACCCCTCCCCAGACAAAGATTCGTCGGCTCAACTGCCCTTTCATCATGAGTATATTCTACCGCCATGTTGAGCACTTTGCGAGCAATGTTGAACTTTATTCGCCATACTAGTTGACTATTTCCTATTTAGATGTTACAATAAAACTCTAATAAGATTTTATTATATTATTACTTTGTTACACTATTTTTAATATAAAAATTTATGGGTAGAGAGTCGCATAATGATGAGCTGGTGTTTAATGGGACATTTGAACAAAATGATGGCTTAGTGCTTGAGCCAGAACAAACTCCAGATCAGAAATGGGCTGCAGCGAAAGCAAAAGCTGAAGGCCGAGAAGAGTTTAGTGCACTTCCTGCCGAGCAGATAGCACGTGCTGAGAATATTCTCTCTGAGGCACCAGCACTCAGGCTGACCACAGAGGCTGACATCGCGGAAGCAGCTCGAATAACAGCGGAGATCCAAGCAAAATTGAAAGAGATTGGGAGCAAAAGGAAAGCCTAGTCTATTTTTGCAGAAAAGAAAAAGCCGCATCACATTGATGCGGCTTGCTCGTTCTTTAGGTGGTGTGCGTGCATGCTCTCCACGATGTGGTCAAAGTGGGTGTGCACCTTTCGAGATACACACACACCCTCCATGTAATACAAGAGCATTTCGCGAAGCTTGTTGACGCGCTGATACGTCGTTACCCACTTCCATATCCCGTGCGCATTTCTCGTGCGCATAAGGCGAGTAGTATTTGCCCCAGAGGGTTCTGAGCGGGGGAGAAAAAGGTCAATAGAGAGCTCTTCTCGCTCGATGTTGTGTGTAACGCGAATTCTCGTCGTGTCATTGTGTAGCTCAAGCCATGCATCCCCACCCGCTGTGCATGCGGTGGTGGTGTACGCACTCTCACGAAGCTCTCGAAGTGTGCTTGAGAGTTGTACTAAGACATCACATTGCCGCGCCCACCTCGTTCCCACAAAGTAAAATATGCACATAGCAAGAATCGTCAGTAAGCCAAACCAAGGGTTTTCCACGCTGCTCCTTTGTGTACAGTGTAAACAATCTCTCCTCAGACTAGCACTCTCCATCAAATTGACAAATGGTACATAAGGAATACGCTAAGGACAGAGTAGTTTTTTGACAGGAGGACGCAATGGATAAGCTTACTCCAGGGCACTTGCAGGAGTATCAAAAACAGGAGCACAAGCGGATTCGCGCGCAACTCGCGCGCAACTTTAAAGATGTTCCTGAACACGCGATGAAGGGCAATGCCGTCATCGTGCACGGGTACCGCGGCCACGTGCGTGCACAGCACTTCAAGGACCTTGCAAACGAGTTTTATGATGCCGATTTTAACGTCGCATCATTTGATCTTCCGAATTTTGGCAAGAGTAAGCCACTCCAGCCTGAGCTCGAGGGGCAGATAGTTACGTTTGCGGAGCTCGTGCGTTCCCTGAAGTCAATCCTGTTCGCGATGCTGGAGTCACAGTCAAAGAGCAAGGTCCCGACGATCTTGGTCGGATATAGTATTGGCGCACTCGTGATCCTTCGTCTTTTGCAGATTTATCCGTACTTGCAGAGGCATGTTGCGGGAATTATTTTGATTGCCGTTCCACTTCGCGTTGATCACAACGCACGCAAGGAACTGCTTAAGTGGAAGAGTGTCGTGCGCCCGCTTTTCAGTGTATTGGTACGTGTGCGCCCTGGCATGCCGGTAGCGGATTACGAAGAGGATGACTTTTCGAAAGATGACCCCAACCACTTCAAGGGTGCGATGAATGCATGGACGGCAAATCAAATTCTCGTCGCCTCAGAAAAGGCTAGGGCAAGGGGGAACATGAAGAAAATAGTGGTACCTGTACTATTTATTCACGGAGCTGAGGATGCAACTGCTCCACTCGAAGATATGGAGCGTGCTCATGGTGAGGTTTCAACCGGGCGTGACGACAAGGACAAGATCGTGTACCCCAATGTGGATCACCTCATTTTGCAAAAACATCGCCGCTCGATAGAAGACGCGCTCAAGTGGGGCAAGATCAGAGCAAGGCTTGCTAAAGATTCTGTCATTCGCATTCACGCCGAGCAAGGGAAGATCGAAGAGCGCCTTGAGGAATTAGTACATATTTTTCTCGACGCTGGTCGTCGTATATTACGCCTACTTTGGAATGTGCTGGGTGACCTTACGCACACCCTCTTTCGCCGTAGACCTCGCTAATCCACCCAATATTTGGTGGGTTTTTTGTTCCGTGCTAGGATGCAAAGATTAATTTGTAGATAATTTTTTTTTGTATGCTCCAAGAATTTAAAGCGTTTGCCATGAAGGGGAATGTCGTGGACTTAGCCATCGGTGTGGTCATTGGGGGTGCGTTTGGCGCCATCGTCTCCTCGCTTGTCGGGGACGTCATTATGCCCGTCATCGGAGTGCTCACGGGTGGGCTCGACTTTACTGGCCTCGCGTACAAGGTTGGTGGTGCGTCCATCGCGTATGGCAAATTTATTCAAGCACTCTTTATTTTCACTGTCGTGGCATTTGTACTGTTTATGGTAGTGAAGGGGATGAATAAGATAAAGAAAGAAGAGGAGGCAAAACCCGCCGTACCAGCAGCAGTCCCTCCTGACGTGCTGCTACTGACCGAGATTCGCGACCTGTTGAAAAAATAATCACAAAACATCCACCCTCGGTGGATGTTTTTTTCGTGCTATACTTTTTGCATGGACTTTTTGATGGAGCTTTTGCAGCAGTATGGGTATTACATGGTGTTCGTTGGGACACTTCTTGAGGGGGAAACCATCGTTGCGCTTGCAGGGTTTATCGCGCATCAAGGGTATCTCGAACTCGGTGTGATAATTCCCGTGGCTATCGTCGGCGCAGTCGCGGGCGACCAAGCCTTTTTTTACTTCGGACGCTTCAAGGGGAGGAGTATTATTAAAAAACACCCCAACTGGGACACCCGCGTCGCGCGCATACATCTATGGCTCGGCGTGCATCAAAATTGGCTTATTTTCGGCTCTCGATTCCTTTATGGTTTTCGCGCCATCACACCTATTGTGCTTGGTACAAGCGGGGTGTCGGGTGTCCGTTTTTTCATATTAAATGTCCTTGGTGCGATTGTGTGGGCCTGTCTATTTGCTTTCGGCGGGTACTTTTTTGGTGATGTACTTGAGCGTTTTTTGGGTAGTGTAAAAAAGTTTGAAGGGATGATCGTCGCCTCACTTATTATCGTCGTGCTCTCTGTGCAGGCTTTTGCATGGTTGCGCAATCGCTCCAAGAAAAAACAATAATATGAAGGACCGCCACGCAACACTTTTTATGTTTGTGGGAGGGTGGCTCTCACTTGTTGCGCTCGTGGTCGGCGGAAGTGTACTCTTGCCACCCGCGCGTTCCGCAAGCGACGCTTCAACGGCACTACTCTATAGGTATGCAGGGGCGAATGTGGGGGCTGGGCAAGAGTACACTTCCGCCGACCACGAGCGCAACAAGTGAGAGCCACCCTCCCACAAACATAAAAAGTGTTGCGTGGCG
>JAYTEB010000055.1:0-4905 GCA_043735605.1 Candidatus Lloydbacteria bacterium
CCCCTGAAGTTTAACTTTGAAAAATTGCGTACTGCGTCAGCACTAGGGATGACACCCACTACACCAGAGGTGAAAACTGCTGGTGCTGAAAATGACAAAAAAGAAACACAAGTCCCGCTCGGCGCAGCTTTGCCCACAACCGACGCATTTCCTGAATTGAAAAAAGTACTCCCGCCCGTGCTTGTCGCGGTGCCTTCGATCCTGTCTGCGCCCGCACAAATAGCAAAAAGTGACACCCTCTTAAAGACGCGTACGATGGCATCCGACATGCTTTTGCGTGGAATAAGTGACACCGCCATCCCCTCAGTAGAGAAAAAGACCCCAATCGTCGTAGTCCCCGATGCCACACCAGCTGTTTTGGTAAAAAAGGAACCCTCGCCCCCGCCCGTAGTTTCGGTCTCCACGCTTTCAAAGGAGATAATCAAAAAGAATCATACAAGGCGACTGATGGCCCTTGCTTTCGCTGTGCTCGGTGCATTATTGGGGATCAGTGCTCTGGCATTCGGGTGGTCACGATTCTCTGGGCCCGATATTGCGCAGATGTTCACCCTTGCTCAGAAAAGTTTTTTTGATCAAACTGCGTTTGGGTACGGCGCACAAGTTACAACCGCACTTGAGATCTCCCCCATCTCCGGTGGTGCAAGTATGGTGAATAGTACCGTCAATATTGGACTCACTTCTTCCGGAAATCTTCTTTCTGGTGCGGCTGGGTACGGTGACGGCGTGCACCACCTTGTGCTTGACGGGGGTGTCACCTCGGGGGCGGTAGCGTGGCCTACGGACATCGAGGTGGATGTGCGCATGCTTGGGACTGTGCTCTATTTTCAACTGCTGAGCTTTCCCGCGACGAGTAACCTCGACCCCGAGTTGTTTCGGAAATATTGGGTAAAGGTGGACCTCGCAGAAATAGCGAAAGAATTGTCACTCTCAGGGGTTGCCATGGCAGGAGGAGGGTATGGAGATTTTGGGGGCGAGGGGGCGGGCACAAGCTTCAATGCGCTTTTACAAAAAAACTCCCCACTCTCTGCGCTCGCGCTCCTTCCTGAAGAGAAAATCGACGGTGTGCCCATGCACCACCTCACCCTTGAGGCAGATCCGGAGAAGTCACTTCAGTTTATCTCCATGCTCTATCGTACATACACAGGGAAAGACCTCGTGCTCGACGCCGGAGCCCGTGTGCGCTTTAAAGACGCACTCAAGAAAATAAAAGGAGATGCATGGATAAATAAGTCGACGGGAGTGCTCACGCGCATCACACTCAAAGTGCTCCTTGATGACGACGTGGCTGGAGTGCACATGCGAGGTTCCGCACTCATGGATGTCGCGATAAACCAGATTAGCGCTCCGAGCACCGTCACTGCCCCCACCCCCATGCTCACACTCGAAGAGCTCCGCGTGCAGATGGAAAATTACAAAGTGCAAAGGGTACTTCGCGCGCGCGACAAAGAAAAAATAGACCAGATGAAGCTTGTGACCCTCGCGCTTGATCTTTATTATGATACAAACGGACGATTTCCCAGCACACTTTCCGCACTGCCTCTTTTGGGGGCATCTGCGTCGTCTACGCTTTCCGAAGAGATGCGGAAGTCATATACATATGCAGCCTACGTGAGTGCGGCACCCCTTACATACGCAAACCGCTGTACACCAAAAGGAAAAATATGTGCCTACTCCCATATTGGTACTGACCTCGAAGAAGTGGGCGGCCCACTCTTGCAAGACGACGATGATATCACGAGTGAAATTCGGGGGAGCGACGCGCGTGGCTGCAAGGGAGAGCAAAATCTCGCATGCTATGACCTTGTGGGGACACGCGTAGCACAACCCTCCAGCACGACCACCCCTACACCCCTACCGCAAAGAGCAACAAGCACTATTCCAAAGTCCCCCTAGGCGCCAAGACACGTTTTTTGTACGTGTTTGCGCTTGGCCCCATTTTGCTGTTAAATGAGGGGGCAATGGCACTATTTTCTACAAAGCTCGGAATCGACCTTGGAACGGCAAATACACTGGTATATGTACCAGGGCGGGGGATTGTGCTCAACGAGCCATCCGTCGTAGCGGTTTCAGAGCGCGACAATCGTATCCTCGCGGTGGGGAGTGAGGCAAAGGAAATGATTGGCCGCACCCCTGACGATATTATTGCCTACCGCCCCATGCGTGACGGCGTCATCGCCGACTATCGCGTGACGGAGGCAATGCTCCGGTACTTCATCAGCAAGGCGATGGGTCGCTGGAACCTCCTGAAGCCCGAGGTGATGATTTCCGTTCCTGCGGGAGTGACCTCGACCGAGCGCCGCGCGGTGATAGAGGCTGCGATGCGCGCGGGTGCAAAAAATGCATTCGTGGTGAAGGAGCCCATACTCGCGGCGATTGGCGCAGGCATTCCCATCTACGAAGCACGTGGACACATGGTGGTCGACATTGGCGGGGGTACCACCGACGTCGCCGTCATTTCACTCGGAGGCATCGTGGCATCGACTTCGGTAAAGTGTGCCGGTAACCGCATCGACCAAGCCATCGCCGACTATATCAAAAAGACATTCAATCTCGCCATCGGTGACAAGACGGCAGAGGATATTAAAATTAAGATTGGCTCCGCAGTGCCACTAGAGGAGGAGCTCACACTCGTCATCAAAGGACGCGACTTTATCGCAGGGCTCCCTCGTTCGGTGACGGTTTCTTCCAATGAGATAGTGAAGGCAATAGACAAAGAGCTCCGCGAGATGATCAAGGCCATAAAGGACGTGCTCCAAGACACACCTCCCGAGCTTTCTGCCGACATTATCGACCAAGGCATCATCATGACGGGAGGCTCATCGCAGCTGCGTAATCTTCCTGAATTAGTATTTCGCCGCACGGGAGTGAAAGCAATTCTCGCAGAAGATGCACTGTATTGTGTGGTGAAGGGGACTGGGGTGGCACTCGAGCATCTCGACACCTACAAGAAATCCATAATAGCAAAACGGTAAAACGGGCGCGCTACTCGTTTTTCCTTCGGTGAGTTTGCAAGCAGTATAGCTCATACAGCTTCGCAAACATCACCTCTGTCCAAACCTTCGTATCGCATCCCGTTTTATCATTTTGCGGCGAAGCGTTAAAACAGGCACACTACTCGTCTTCCCTGAAAAAAATACCCCGAATTCGAGGTATTTTTTACGTTTAGCTGGGTTTATTGTTCCTGGATATTGAAGTACCCAGGGACTCCATTCCCAGTAAAATTGAAGGAACTGCTGGGGTATCCGCTTAGCCCACCTATCCCTGTGTCTGGCCCAGACGTAGTCGGAGCGTAGGTGACCGTGAATGTGTGGCTGCCTCCTGGAGGAAGGTTGTACACACAATCCGATGAGCACCAGAAGGGAAGAGGTACGATGATCGTTCCCACTCCAACGTTTGTGAAGGAACTCGGATTGGTGACGGTAAAGGCCATTGGTTTTGTGGTGTTGACTAAAACGTTCTGGAAGTCGAGCGAGCCCACGACCGAAAGGATGTAGCCGTCGCCGTTTAAGTATCGGGTGGTGCTCCCCCCTCCCGAGAAGCTGACGAGACCCATCTTGGTCCCGGTCGCACCAGTAGGTCGGAAGCGAATCGTGACGATGTGTGCGGTGGTCGTATTTAAATTCACGTACGAACAGCCGGAGTGGCACGAGAAGTCTGCCCCACTCACAACAAAGACGGAGCCAGTGAGGTGGGTCCCCGCAGGTCCTACGTTGCGCACGGTGAACTGCCTGTCGCGATATGCGCCCATCTCGACACCATAGAAGAGGAGGGTGTATGCAGGTGCGATGTCGATTGCCGGCAGCGGGTTCACCACGACGAACGGAATCAGGGTCACTCCGGTTCCACTGGCGGGAACAGACGCCCCTCCACCTCCCGAGAATTTCACCGTCGCAGTCTTTGGTCCTACGGTCGTCGGGGTGAAGCGAATGATCACTTCTGATCCTGGTCCCGATGAGATGTTCGTGTAAGTGCAGCCGGAGAGACAGGTGAATGCGGGGTCTCCGATGATTGAGACCGATCCGGTGAGGCGTGAGCCCGTGCCGCCCGTGTTGGTCACGACGAGGCGGATGTCATTGTATGTTCCATCGGTCAGAGTATCGGGATAGACGAGTGCTGCAGGGAGGACCGAGATAGCTTCGGTGGCTGGGGGTTTTGGCTTGGTTGCGATAATGACTGAGGCAATGAGTGAAGTGACTGGGTTGGCGGAGATAGAGATTGAGGTGGCACTAAAGACCGACCCCCCCATGCCGTCAGTGCAGGTGAATTGCCATTCGTATTCGGCGGGACCTGCCCATCCGGAGATCTCGCCTGAGTCGTAGGCAGTGCCCAGAAGTGGCTGGTCCTTCCATTGCCAGGTTGTGCCGTTGTCCAGACGCGACCAAGTGCAAGTAGTGACCCCAGTTGCGGTCATTGTCACACGAAACTTGCCGAGCGAATTGATGGAACTCGCCGAGACATTCGCGGTGATCGATGCTGCCAATGCGAAGAGGGGCGTACAAAAAAGTAAGAGAGCAATAAATGATCCGCTAATTGCGCCGATGTGTGTTGTTTTATTCATCATAAGATGAAATTATGCATAAAAAATATATTCTGTCAATATCTCGTGCGGTAGTTCCTATAATCAAAAGCATACGCTCACTGTATGAATTTTCTGTGAATGGCAACATTCCGAATGAGTATTTCGCCGCACGGGGGTGAAAGCAATTCTCACAGATGACGCACCGTACAGCATGGTAAAGGGAACTGGCGTCGCCCTTGAGCATCTCAACGCCGAAAAAAAACAATCATCGCCACACGCTTGTGCGCGTTTGACGGGGCGCATCCTCTGATGTAGTTTCACTAAAGAAAGTATGTTGAAGGAAGCATCGTGTCACAAATCACCGAATTAAATAAAGAGCTAGAAGG
>JAYTEB010000056.1:0-4866 GCA_043735605.1 Candidatus Lloydbacteria bacterium
AATCTATGGAAATAAGGTTGCCGTCATCGACTACAATACCGAGACCGCCATCATTGTCGAAAACCCCACTATCGCCAAGTTTCAGGCCAGACTTTTCGAACTGATGTTTCGAAAGCTCTAGTTTGTCCACTCGTTTTCCCCCATCTTATCCACATACAGAAATTTGCAAAGAAATATATAGTGTGTATACTACACTAAGTGAGTCATTTTATCAGGCAAGGTTCGTTGACATGAAATGAATAGTGTGATAGTTAGAGGCCAGAGTTGTGCACTCTTTTGTGCACCCGAGAACATTGTCAATTCAACATTAAAAGGAGACTATGTGCCTGAATCCGTTCTAAAGTTTAAGCAGTTTTGTGTAGCGTTGGGGAAAGTCCCTGGCACTGATCACACGAGACCAGGTGAGCCATATTGGAGGAATTGCCAAGATGCGTGTCGGGTAGAAGCGGGGGTGCATGCCCTCGTACTTGTCGTGTGCGACGGAAACGGCAGCCAGCCTCACAGTGAGGTGGGCGCACTGCTTTCGTCACAAATTCTTGCACGAGATATTGTCAAAATCGTCGACTCGCATGTCGAACTTGGAATTGACGTGGTTATGTCCGAAGTGCTCGAAGAAGCGCGTGGGTCACTCCTGTTGTTTTTTCAGTCACTCGGGGAGCATCTCCATGGAAGTTTTTCCGACAATGCAACTCGCTACATGCTTGCAACTGCACTCGTCGCGATTGTGACCGAAAAAGAGACAGTCATCGCGGGGATTGGTGATGGTTACTTTGCGGTGAACGACGAGCTCGTCGAGCTCGGTCCGTTTGCCGGAAACGCACCGCCTTACCCTGTGTATGCACTTACGGGCTCGTCACTCGCAGCACATGCGCTAGAATTGCTTCGCTTCACCATTCATCGCAGTGTGTTGACCGAAGAGGTCGAGACACTCGTATTGATGAGTGATGGAGTGAAATACCTCATCGAGGCCGAGGGTACTCCAATGCCGAAGAACCCTCACGCGCTTGTGCCGCCGCTGTCATATTTTTGGAGTGATGAACGCTTTGTAAAAAATCCCGACAACATTCGTCGGCAGCTTGCGCTCATCAACATCGAAACGATCTCAAGTACGCCTGAAGGCAAGCCCTATCTTCGGACGGGGATGCTGAAAGACGACACCGCGATAGTGGTCGTACGGAGAATGCCACCCGACGACACACTACCCGAGGAGAAATAATGGACATCACGATCGAAGGAAAGCGCTTTCGTACCGACCCCACAAAGCTCATAGGACAAGGTGGCGAAGCCGAGATTTACAATCTTGGCAACGGCTCCGTGCTCAAGCTTTACAAGACGTCGACACATCCAGACTTTTCTGGAAACAAGTCGGCGATGGCGGCAGCGACTGCGCGAATTGACGAACACCAAGCGAAGCTCTCGGCGTTCCCCAAAGGGATGCCCAAGCGCGTGATCGCGCCGCAAGCACTTGCGCATGATGCGAAGGGTCGTATCGTCGGATTTACCATGCCATTCCTCTCTGGAGGGGAGGTGCTGCTACGTTATGGCGAGCGTGGCTTTCGAGAAAAGGGCGGGATTATCGATGATGAGATTCGCAGAATCTACCTCGACCTGCACAAGACCGTGTTGGGCATTCACAAAGCGGATGTCGTTATCGGTGATTTCAATGACCTCAATGTCATCGTCATCGGTGACGAGGCGCACTTGATCGACGCCGACAGCATGCAGTTCGCGAATTTCTACTGTCGTGTATTTACCGCGAAGTTTGTTGACCCGATGCTCGCAAGCGAGTCGGGGCAGGGGCTGATGCTTACGAAGCCGCATTGTAGTGACTCTGATTGGTATGCATACACTGTTATGCTTATGCAAGCGTTGCTCTATGTCGGTCCGTATGGTGGAGTATTCCGCCCGACGAATAAGGCCAACACCATCGCACACGACTTACGCCCACTGAAGCGGGTCACCGTATTTCACCATGAAGTGAAGTATCCAAAGCCGGCGCGCCACTTTCGAGTGCTACCAGATGATCTGCTGCACGGATTCGAGCGTGTATTCATGGGTGACGTGCGCGGAGTATTCCCGACAGCCCTCTTCGAGGGAATTGCATGGAAAGCGTGCGGCACTTGTAATACGCTCCATGCACGCGGGGTGTGCCCCACATGTGTGCAGGCACCCCCCGCGATGGTCAAAGAAATTTCAACGGGGAAAGTCGTGGCGCGTAAAGTATTCCGAACGACAGGGACGATACTCACTGTGGCGCGCCAAGGAGGAAAGCTCCGGTGGGTATATCATGAGCACGACCAGTATCTTCGTGAAGATGGTAGTCTCGTCACACGCGGTGCACTTGACCGACTCATGCGCGTAAAGGTGAACGGCGACGATACCGTTCTTGCAAAAGCAGGGCAGGCCGTCGTGCTCGGCTCACAGGGAGTGCGCGGCAAGTATGCCGTCGACATGTTCGGGAATCTTCCGATCGTCGACGCGAATGGTAAGAATCTCTTCTTTGTTTCAAGTGGCGACTTCAGGCGTGTCACGCACGGAGGACTACTCGGTGCAACAGAAGAAGCAGTGGGTAGTGTACTGGCGAACCGAACGCTGCTCTGGGTCGGAGACGACCTCGGGTTTGGTTTCTATCGCGCAGGCACGCTTACGCGTTACTTCCTCTGGCATACAAGCGGGCGGGCGATCAATGATTCGATCACACTTCCCACTGTTTCTGGGCAGATCATTGACTCGAACGCATGTTTTGGTCCAAAAAAGATCTGGCTCATGATGACCGTAAAGGAGGGAAGCGAGACCTACAATCGCGCCTACCTCATCGACGACACAGGAAAAGTGCTCGCAAACGCAGAAGCAAAACAAGGTGATGGCACCTGGCTTTCAGAGCTGCGAGGCAAATGCCCCATCGGAAATTCCCTTTTTGTTCCCACCGACGACGGCATTGTCCGCGTTGAGGCAGTAAGTGGGGTTATTTCTGTGACAAAGGAGTTTCCTGACACTGCACGATTTGTCGACAGCGGAACACAGCTGTTCCAAGGCGACCCAGGGATCGTCGCCGTTCGCAACGGCGAGATTTGGAATCTGGAAATGCGATAATAAAAAGAGATCGAACCGATCCACTGATATTTACCACAACCCCGCTCAACTACGAAAGGAAATGAGCAATGAACCCATCATTCTACAACCCCGCAAACGCGGCCAGCTGGGGCTATCGCCCCGACCAACGCGCTGTCTTTTTGGCAGCGCAAGAGGCATCACGGGCACGCAAGATCCGTCCGCACAACACCGATCGCAAGAAGGTTCACCTCCTCATGATCGACGTGCAGAAAGATTTTTGTTTTCCCGAAGGCACGCTCTATGTGGGCGGCCGCTATGGCACTGGTGCCATCGACGACTCGCGGCGTCTCGCGGAGTTTATTTACCGCGAACTCCCGAACATCACGGAAACTACGGCGACATTCGACACGCACTTCTCGCATCAAATCTTCTTCCCCTCGTTTTGGGTTGAAGCTACGACTGGGCTCGCACCGGCGCCACATACCGAGATCACGACCGACCAGATTCGCAAGGGTCAATTCGCCCCGCATCCGGCGATGGCGTGGCTCTTTGAGGGGCTCAACGGCAACTACAGCTGGCTCCAAAAGCAAGTGCTCTATTATTGTGAGCAACTTGAGAAGGCCGGCAAGTACAAGTTGTACCTGTGGCCCGAGCATTGCATTCTCGGCTCCGATGGACACGCGCTGGTGGGCGTCGTGCATGAAGCACGTATGTTCCACTCGTATGCGCGCCATGCTTGGTCGAATGCGGAAGTGAAGGGCGGCAATCCGTTGACCGAGAACTACTCGGTCTTGTCGCCAGAAGTCACGACGACTTGGCAAGGAAACCCACTCGCACAGAAGAACCCGAAGTTCGTAAGGACGCTTATTACTGCCGACCGTGTGGTGATTGCCGGACAAGCAGCCAGCCATTGCGTCGCATCCTCCGCCGACGATCTCTTGAACGAGATCAACGCGCAGGACCCCGAGCTTGCCAAGAAGGTATACGTCGTGACCGATCTCATGTCGGCCGTCACAGTCCCAGATGGCAAAGGCGGCTTCTACCTTGACTGCACTTCGAAAGCCGAGGACGCGTTCGCACGCTGGGAAAAGGCGGGCATGAAGCTCGTCAAGTCGACGACGCCGATGGCCGACTGGCCCGGTATGGATCTTTGATCATCAGATTCAAATCAATCACCAAGCAAAGGAAACTCACATGAGCTCAACCAACGTTAAAGATCTTTTCGGTAGCGCACTTAACGTCGGCGATTTGTCACCAGCTGCTATGCAGCTGGTGACCGTTCCTGACGTGGGGGTCCAGATCCAAGCGGGTCTCGGTATCTCCGTCGACGACGTCACTGCGAGCGATGGGGTTACCCTCGTCGGCGACCTGATCGATGATTCCGGATCGATTCGTACTGGAGGAAATTCCCAAGTGGTGCGTGACGGCCACAATCTCATTCTGGACGCCCTCGGCGCCTCGAAACAGAAAGACAGCATTCTGACGCATTGCATGTACTTGAATGGCGACATTCTGTACCCGTTCGTGATGCTCGACCAGTCCGTGCGCATGACTCCGCAGAACTACAACCCCAACAAGGGTACTCCGCTTTACGACCAGTCGATTGTGTTTCTCGGACTCATGCTCGCAAAGGCGCAGGAGTTTCTCGACAACGGTGTCGCCGCACGCACAGTGAGTGCGATTGTCACCGATGGTGCTGATGCTCACTCGCGCCGTACAGCTGACGACGTCCGCAAGGTCGTCGACGACATGGTGCGTAGCGAGCGCCACATCGTGCTCTTCATGGGCATTGACGACGGGTATACCGACTTC
>JAYTEB010000057.1:0-4864 GCA_043735605.1 Candidatus Lloydbacteria bacterium
GCAGGGGCGATAGAGGACCTGACCGAACTCCCCAACATCACCGTGGCGGCCCAGAATGGAACCCCTGTGTACCTTCGGGACATCGCCTTTATTGCAGACGGCCTTGAGTCACCAAAGACGTTTTCGCGCCAGTCTATCGCTGGCGAGCCATCGCTGCAGTCCATTACACTCTCTGTGTACAAAAAGTCGGGTGGTGACGTGACGGTCATTGCAAGAAACGTAAACGCACGCATCGAGGAGCTCAAGGGCACAATGCTCCGTGGTGCACAGACAGTTGTTTCATTTGATCGCGGAGCACTTGTGCAAAAAGACTTGAGGGAACTTACGCAAGTCGGGCTCGAGACTATTGCGCTTGTGATGCTCATGCTTTTCCTTACCCTTGGGTGGCGTGAGTCTCTTGTCGCAGCCCTCTCCATTCCCCTATCCTTCGTTATTGCCTTCATCGGTCTCTATGCTTCGGGGAACACCATCAATTTTCTTTCTCTATTTTCGCTCATACTCGCAATCGGTATTCTCGTCGACTCAGGGATCGTCGTCACCGAGGCGATACATACGAGACTCAAGAAGTATGGTAATGCTGAACTCGCCGCAGAAGCTTCGATAAAGGAGTATGCTTGGCCACTTATTGCAGGCACGATGGCGACCGTCGCGTTTTTTGCACCACTCTTCTTCCTTTCGGGTATTGTGGGCAAATTCATCGCATCCATCCCCTTCACACTCATCTTCGTATTGATTGCCTCACTCGGTGTTGCGCTTGGACTCGTGCCACTCCTAGCAGTCATCATCACCCGCGAGCACAAGAACAAATTCGAAGACATGCAAGAAGAATATTCCGAAAAAATTCAGGAGTGGTACAAAGGATTTCTTGGGCGAATACTCGACAACCGCAAAACACAAAACAGGTTTCTTTGGCTCATGGTTGTCGGGTGGATTATCTCCATCGCGCTCCCCGTCGTTGGTGTGGTGAAGGTTTCGTTCTTCCCTCAAGATGATCAGGACTTCATATATATCGCCGTTGAAAAACCACAAGGGACACCTCTTGCTATTACCGACATTTCAACGCGGGAGGTAGAGGAATTTCTCTATGTGTATCCCTATGCCGAGTCTTTTGTCACGACGGTGGGAGCGAGCTCAGCGTTTAGCGACACTGGCGGTAGCGCGGGAACGAAAATGGCCAACATCACCGTACTCCTGAAGAAAGAGCGCACAAAAACGTCCACTGAAATAGTTGACGACCTTCGAGAAAAGCTTGCTCCAGTAAAAAGTGCGAGCATCAAGGTGGCACAAGGCAACAACGGCCCACCATCTGGCGACCCCGTGTCGATTAAGTTCCTTGGGGACAATTTAAACGAGCTCTCTCTTGCAACAACCAAAGCAGCTGCACTCTTGCAGAGCATCGAAGGCACACTAGACGTCACCACGAGTTTGCGTGACGACAGTACGCAATTTACCATCACCATCGATCGCACAAAGGCTGCACGAGTGGGGCTCACTGCCTCGCGCGTCGCGTCTGTCTTGCGTACCGCCGTTTCAGGTATGACTGCGACAACCATCAAGTCGGAAGGGAGCGACATAGACGTACTCGTGAAACTCGACCTCAACAGCGCTTTTGTAAACCCGAGCGATACGAACAAGGCAACCATAGATGATATCAAGCAAATTCCCATTTCTACGCCTGGGGGGGTAGTCATCATGGGCTCCCTTATTTCGGTGAATATTGAGCAGAGCAGAGCAGCGATAAGCCACGAGGATCGCACTCGCGTCTCAAGTGTTTCGTCAAAAGTTAAAACCGGAGTCACTGCACTGGAGATAACCAACGAGTTCCAAAAACGACAAACGGAGTTGGCGCTTCCCTCGGGCGTGCGCGTAGACTTCGGGGGTGAAAATGAAGACGTCAACAAAACTTTCAGCGAAATGGGACTCGCACTGCTTGCCGGCACACTACTCGCATTGGCCATTCTCGTGCTTGAATTTAACTCACTACGTTTCACCCTCTACCTCATCCTTATTATTCCCCTCTCGTTTATTGGAGTCTCGCTTGGGCTCGCAATTTCGCGCCAAGCGCTTTCCTTCTCATCTATGCTTGGAGTCATAGCACTTGCGGGGGTTATCATCAATCATGCGATAATCCTCATGGACTCAATATTGCACCGCGTCCGCAAGGAGCATACCGAGTCTCTTAAGGAGGTGGTCGTTGAGGCGTCCGCAGTGCGGTTACGTCCCATATTCCTAACCACCGTCACCACAGTGATAGGCATGATACCGCTTACCACCGCATCTGCGCTCTGGGGGCCACTTGCCTTTGCCATCATGTTTGGACTCACTTTCGCGATGATACTCACACTCGTACTCATCCCTGTACTTTTCTACCGCTGGCCTGGCAAAGAATTCAAAAAGTAATGCTACAATTAAGCTATGAAAATACTCATTGAATTTTTGGTCATACTGATTTTGCTTTCCGTCTGGCTGCTAGTCATAAAGTACATTATCAATTATCAGAAGAAAAAATAATATGGATCCACGCGTAAAGCCAGTACTCATCACCATTGTCACACTTGTCGTCATCGCACTTATTCTGATTATCAATCCATTTGTTATCATTAATGCAGGTCACCGTGGGGTCGTACTCACATGGGGCGCCGTTTCTGGTAAGGTGCTTTCTGAAGGGCTGCATTTCGTCATACCCATCGCCCAGTCGGTGAGGCAAATTGAGGTGCGCACAGTAAAGCTTGAGGCGACTGCCTCGGCCTACTCCAAAGATCTGCAAACAGTAAACGCGCAGGTGGCTTTGAATTACCACGTAATTCCTGAATCGGTGAATGCACTTTATCAGAACATCGGCATGGACTACGAGTCACGAGTCCTCTCTCCTGCTATTCAGGAGGCGGTAAAGGGGGTGACGGCAAAGTTTACCGCGCAGGAGCTGATCGAGAAGCGTGCGGAAGTGAAAGATGAAATTAAAATGGAGCTAAGCGCACGACTCACAAAGAACTTTCTTATTGTCGACGAATTCTCACTCGTCAACTTTGAATTCTCGAGCGCATACGAACAGGCCATCGAGGCCAAGCAGGTCGCACAACAAAATGCACTTGCTGCGGAAAACAAGCTGATACAGATCAAGGTAGAGGCTGCACAGCGTATCGCACAGGCGACCGCAGAGGCAGAGGCTATTAAAATTCAAGCGCAAGCCGTGACACAGCAGGGAGGCAAAGAATATGTCTCGCTCCAGTGGGTGGCGAAATGGAATGGCGTACTTCCGACGACAATGCTCGGTGACGCGACGCCGATGATCAATATCAGTCGATAGTCCCTAAAAAAACAGCGAGCACTGCTCGCTGTTTTTTATTTCTCCAAAATTATAAGTGACAAGTGCCCCATACTCCTTACAGGAGCTGTACACCTCTTGGATTTCTCAGAAGAAGTCTCAAAAGGTCTTGCGGGGCTTAATCTGCTGCGCAGATTTTGGGGTGCCCCTCACCCTTCTTTTCAAAATACTGCTGGTGGTATTCTTCGGCGCGCCAAAATGTCGTGGCGAAAGTAATTTCGGTCACGATAGGGTCTGTAAATCTTTCGCTCACTTCGAGTTCGACCCTTGATTTGCGCGCAAGAGCTTCTTGTTCTGCATCGTGAAAAAGTATGACTGAGCGATACTGCGTACCGTGGTCCGGCCCCTGTTGGTTCATGGTGGTTGGGTTGTGATTCTTCCAGAATATATCGAGGAGCGTTTCGTACGAAACTTTTTCAGAATCGTACGTCAATTCCACCACCTCTGCGTGCCTCGTGCTGCCCGTGCATACGTCTTCATAGGTTGGATGCTCGAGTGTGCCACCCATATAGCCCACAGCAGTACCCAATACACCCTCAACCCGACGAAAGGTGTCTTCAATTCCCCAAAAACACCCCGCTCCAAATGTAGCTTTTTTGTTCATATGGTCATTTTAGTTTTTTATAAACAGCTCCGCACGTTTCAAATCCGCCGGTATTGTTATTTGGATCCACCTTTTTGTTTTGAGAAGTTTCACTGGTACACTCCGCGCAATCACTGCAAGTGTGTGTGGTAGGCCAAATTCAGTGGAGGAGCCCCCTATGGGCACTAGTGGTATGTCGAGCATTTCATGGCGGAGCATGTAGAGTCCCGTATTCATGAGTCCACGTTCGACAAAGTGCATTTCCTCGTTAATGGAGAGGAAGTTGCCTTTTGCGTCAATGAGCATCTCACCCTTCATTTCTTTGTTTTCTACTTCAACCGCACAGACCCCCCAGTCAAGCGCACAAAGTTTTTCAATGTCTTCTTTTGCATACAAGTCGTCCCCCATCATGACGAGAAATCGCTCACCGAGTAGTGGTTTCGCAGAAAGCAGCGCACCCGCAGTCCCATTCAATTCTTTTTGTACGACATATCGCATAGTCTTTCCTTTCCACGTGTCACCAAAAAATGCTTGAATTTGCTCACCCTGATGCCCCACAACCATAATGACATCAGTTACTTCTACGGGTAATGCTTCGAGTTTCCACTCAATCAAATTTTTCCCCAAGACCATTTGTAGTGGCTTGGGTATGGTCGCCGTAAGTGGGAGCATCCGTGTCCCACGCCCCGCAGCAAGTATGACGCACTGCGTGACATTTTTTCCCATACGCTCAATTATACTTGTTTTTTTATGAAATAGTTATATAAATGAAATAGAGCGGAATAGGACCAATACAATGAACACTCGGGTTACCCTTAACGACTCCCACCCTCATCCAGCAAAGTATTACCCCGTTTTCGCAGTCGACCAGTCTGAGTTGGTCATCGGCGAGGTGTATGTCTATATTGTCGGTAGCGAGCGTCAGGGGCGTTCCTACGCCTATATTGACGATCTCA
>JAYTEB010000058.1:0-2020 GCA_043735605.1 Candidatus Lloydbacteria bacterium
TATAGATGCGTCGCTTTCTCCCATGCGTGCCATCCCTTCCTCATTAGAAAACTTGAAAAGTCTTGTGCACATGAAGGGATGGGAGGGACTCGTCCTGTATGATAAATCTGCTCCTTCCGCATATGGGCTCGACGGACGCACTGAAGACCCGCCACGCCCTGACGGATGCTGGAAATGGAAGCCGATATTCGAGGATGACTTCATCGTCCGTAAATTCGCATGGGGCACAGGAAAGAATGCCGACCGAATGGGCAAGCTCTTTCTTTCGCAGATCGACCCCGTAACCGGACTTGAGGTTGCGTGTGGAGAGGTCGCAGGCGGTTTTTCGCGAGAAAAGAAGCTCGCGTTCTCGCAGATGTCGTACCCATGTGTCATACAGGTGCAGTTTGAGTCGCGCACAAGGAGTGGTGCATGCCGCGTCGCCTCCTTTATGCGCATTCGCGACGACAAAGAGCTGGCCGGATGCGTACTTCCTGCCGATCTTCATGGACTTTCTCAGCAAAAAAAGAAATAAACAAACTCCCGCCTACGATAGGCGGGTTTTTCTTTTTGTTTTTCTGTGCAAGAATCACAGCATGACGCTTGTAGAGAAAAAACAACAATTTAACAAAATTCTTTTTGCGTGGCACAAGACGCATTACCGCGAAATGGCGTGGCGACCTAAAGCACGTGATGCGCGTGCTCGCTTAAATCCGTACAAGATTTTGGTTTCAGAAATCATGCTACAACAGACACAAGTCGAGCGTGTGCGCAAGAAGTATGCGGACTTTCTCAAAAAGTTTCCCACCGTAGAAGTATTAGCGAGCGCACCATTGGGGGACGTGCTCCGTGTGTGGAGTGGACTCGGCTACAACCGTCGCGCAAAGTATCTTCATGAATGTGCAAAAAAAGTTGTTGCTGAGTATGGCGGGAAGTTCCCCGGTGACGTCGCTACGCTCAAAACCCTCCCCGGTATAGGCATCTCCACTTCTGCGGCACTCGCCGCTTTCGCATTCGGCCATGACGAGCCGATGATCGACACAAACATCCGCCGCATTCTCTGTCGTGTGTTTTTTCCAAACCCAACCATGTCAAGGCCTCGCCTTGACATGGTTGTACCCCCGGATAAAGTGCTTTACGCCCTTGCAAAGACGCTGATACCGAGGGGGAGAGGGAGGGAATGGAACTACGCAATGCTCGACTTGGGTGCGACAGAGTGTACTGCACGCAACCATTCAACGGAATGTCCCATGGGGCAACTGCACGGCAAGGTGGGGGATTTTGTATACAAAAAACCACAAAAGAAGTTTGCAAAATCGGATCGGTTTTATCGAGGGCGTATACTCGCACAGCTTGTCCGTGCACCAAGTACGAAAAGCAAACTTCAGAAAATATTGAAACTAGAGGATGGGCATTTTGAGGATCTGGTGAGAAAATTACACCTTGAAAAGCTCGTAGTCCTGCAGGGAAAAAATCTCCGCCTCCCATGATGTCAAGGCGAGGCCTTGACAAAAAGGGATGAAAAAATGGCTGAGAATATAAAATTTACTCATAGAATCGCTGCGTCTGGGAATTCCCTTGTTCCTGCTATTTCCAGACTCAAAAGAGTACAGTATGCTACGGTTATTGCACAAAACTATGTATTTATTTTTTGATACTGAAACGACAGGGCTGCCGCGCAAGTGGAAAGCACCAGTGACTGATCTTGATAACTGGCCACGCATGGTCCAGATAGCGTGGCTTTCGTATGCTGCGGACGGAGCGCAGACCGGAGAGGGTAATTTTATTATCAAGCCGGAAGGTTTTCTGATTCCTGATGATGCCGCGGGCATACACGGCATCACGACCTCGCGCGCGGAAAAAGATGGCACACCACTCCTCTCTGTGCTCGAGCAATTTCAAGCAGCAATAAACCTCGCAGACACGCTCATCGCACACAACATGAGCTTTGATGAAAAAATTGTGGGCGCTGAGTTGTTGAGAAAAAGCCTCACAAATACACTGGATGCAAAAAACAAAATCTGCACCATGGAGGGGTCGA